>DATAFT010000197.1:0-5171 GCA_036257295.1 Thermoanaerobaculia bacterium | reverse complement strand
GATCGCGGTCTGGATTCGGGTGTGGACGCCGACCTTCTCCAACGCGTCCTGGAGCGCGAGCGCGTTGATCACGGTCCCGAGCATGCCCATGTAGTCGGCGGTGACGCGGTCGAGACCGCGGTGACTGGCGGCGACGCCACGAATGATGTTGCCGCCGCCGATGACGATGGCGACCTGGACCGGGAGCTCGTGGACTTCCTTGACCTCGTTCGCGATCCGGCTGACGATCGCTTCGTCGATGCCGAAGGGCTGATTGCCCATGAGGGCTTCGCCCGACAACTTGAGCAGGATGCGGCGGAAGATCGGGGCGCCGTCCACTAGTAGGAGCCCGTCCGTCTGGACGGGCGACTGAGCCGGCGCCCGTCAGCGGGCGCTCGGCGGGAGACATCAAGAGCGGAGCAAATGATATCCATCATTTGCGGAGCTCACTCTCCCTCGCCGACCTTGAAGCGAGCGAAGCGACGGATCTGGATGTTCTCGCCGACCTTGGCGACGCGCTCGGCTACCAGTTGATTGATCGTCTTCTCGGGGTCCTTGACGAACGGCTGCTCGAGCAGCACCAGCTCGCCGTAGAACTTCTCGACCTTGCCGTCGACGATGCGGTCCGCCACGTTCGCCGGCTTGCCCGAGGCGAGCGCCTGTTCGCGGTAGATCGCCTTCTCGCGCTCGAGGAGCTCGGGCGTCACCTCTTCGCGCCGCACGAAGCGCGGGTTGGCGGCGGCGATGTGGAGGGCGACGTCGCGCACCAGCGACTGGAAGTCGTCGGTGCGCGCCACGAAGTCGGTCTCGCAGTTGATCTCGACCAGCACGCCGACCTTGCCGCCGGCATGGATGTACGAGCTGACCACGCCCTCGCTGGTAGCGCGTCCGACTCTCTGGGCTGCCTTGGCGACGCCGCGGGCGCGTAGCACGTCGATCGCGTTCTCGATATCGCCAGCGGCCTCCGCGAGAGCCTTCTTGCAGTCCATCATGCCGGCTCCGGTGCGCTCCCGGAGCTCCCTCACCATCTGCGCAGTGATTTCCATCGCGAGCCTACTCCTCTCGAACGCGGGCCGGGGAGATCGTCGCCGTCCGGAACACGCCCGCTCGAGCGTTCTTTGTCTTTACCGTTCACCGCGCTGCCGCGCGGATCGTTCGCAGCTACGAAGAGGCCGCTGCCGCGCCCGACAGGCCGGCCCCGCCCGACGACTCCGCGCGCGCCGACCGCGGCGGCGCCGAGCCACCCGATCCGCGCGACTCCCCACCCTTGTCCTTGTCCTCGAGGATCTGCTGGCGCTTGGCGACGCCACCCGATCCCTCGTTGTACGCCTCGGCCAGCCGCTGCGAGATGAGCCGGATGGTCCGGATCGCGTCGTCGTTGCCAGGGATGATGTAGTCGATCAGCTCGGGATCGGAGTTGGTGTCGACGATCGCGATCACCGGGATGCCGAGCTTGTTTGCTTCGGCGACGGCGATGTACTCGCGCTTCGAATCGACCACGAACAGAGCGTCGGGCAGGCGATCCATGTCGCGGATGCCGTCGAGATTGCGCGTCATCTTGGCGAGCTCGCGGTCGAGCCGCAGGCGCTCCTTCTTCGACAGCAGGCTGTCCTTGTCGCCGAGCTTGCCCTCGACTTCCTTGAGCCGCTCGACCGACGCCTTGATGGTCACGAAGTTGGTCAAGGTGCCGCCCAGCCAACGGTGGGTGACCCAGAACTGGTTGCAGCGCTGCGCCTCCTCACGGATGACGTCCTGCGCTTGGCGCTTGGTGCCGACGAACAGAATCCGCCGCCCGTCGCGCGCGAGCTGACGCGCGAACTCGGTGGCCTCGTCGAACATCTCGATCGTCTTCTGCAGATCGATGATGTAGATCCCGCTGCGACGACCGAAGATGTACCGCTTCATCTTCGGGTTCCAGCGCCGGGTCTGGTGTCCGAAGTGAACGCCGGCCTCGAGAAGCTCCTGCATGGTGACCTGGGCCAAGGACTCTCCTCCTATCGCTCGAGCGCCACTAGCGCTTGCTGAACTGGTAGCGAGCGCGGGCGCCGCGCTGGCCGTACTTCTGGCGCTCCTTCTCGCGCGGGTCGCGGGTCAGGAACCCGGCGTCGCGGAGCGGTTTGCGCAAGTCTGGATTGAACTCGGCCAACGCGCGAGCGATGCCGTGCCGGATCGCCCCCGCCTGTCCGGCCGGGCCACCACCCTCGACGGTCACGAAGAGATCGAACTTCTCGGCGTTCTCGGTGGCCAGCAGCGGCTGCCGGATCACCATCTTGAGCACGTCGTTGGGGAAGTAGATCTCGATCGGGCGGCCGTTGACGGTGGCCGAGCCCGAACCCGCGCGCAGATAGACGCGCGCGGTCGAGGTCTTGCGGCGACCAGTGCCGTAGTACTGGGTTTCGGTCAAGCCTGTTTCTCCTGACGACCCGCCGCCGTGAGCGCGGCGCGGACCGTGAACTGCTGCGGCTGCTGCGCCGCGTGCGGATGCTCGGGGCCGGCGTAGACCTTGAGCTTCTTCGCCTGCTTGCGGCCGAGCGGCCCCTTGGCCAGCATGCCGCGCACTGCGCTCTCGACCAGCCGGGTGGGACGGCGCTGGCGCAGGTGCCCGGCCTTCTCGGACTTGAGCCCACCGGGACGCCCGCTGGTCCGGTGGTACATCTTGGCGCCTTCCTTCTTGCCGGTGAGGACCGCTTTCTCGGCGTTCACCACGATCACGAAGTCGCCAGTGTCGACGTGCGGCGCCCACTGCGGCTTGTGCTTGCCGCTCAACAGGCGCGCGACATCGGTGGACAGTCGGCCGATCGGGATGCCGGCCGCGTCGACGACGTGCCACCGCCGCTCGATCTCGCCCACCTTCGGGCTGTACGTTCTGAACATCTACGATCCTCTCCTGCCTACCCCACTCCGAGGCGATCCCGAGCCGAAACGTTCGGGGTTCTGGTGCCGGACGAACTCCGAGGGACCTTGCAGCGCAAGGGCCGTCGATGTTATGAGCGGGCCGCGGAAGTGTCAAGAGGACGGGCGCGCGAAGGCGCTGCCGACGTCCCTGAACCGGTGGAAAGGCTAGCATGCCGGACCTCGAAGTGCCCACTACCGGACCCCCATCCGACGCGGACCCAGCGCCCGCGCGGCTGACCGTCGGTCTCACCGGCGGCCTTGCCAGCGGCAAATCGACGGTGGCGCGATGGCTCGGGGAGCTGGGCTGTACCGTGGTCGACGCCGATCGCGTCGTCGCCGACCTCTATCAACCCGGCGCGACCGGGGCGGCGGCGGTCGCCCGGCTCTTCGGCGCCGGCATGCTCGACCAGCGCGGCGGAGTCGATCACAAGAAACTCGGCGCCCTGGTCTTCTCCGATCCGGCGGCCAGGCGATCGCTCGAAGCGGCGATCCATCCACTGGTCGGTGAGCGCTTCCGCTCGATTCTCGAGGCGGCGCGGGGCATCGTCGTGATGGAGGCGACCCTCCTGGTCGAGACCGGCGGCGCCGATCGTTACGACGTCATGGTCACGGTCGAAGCCGATCCCGAGCTGCGGCTGCGTCGCGCCGTCGAGCGCGGCGTCGATCCGGAGTCGGCGCGCGGCCGCCTCGCCGCCCAGGCGACCACCGAGGCACGCGTGGCGCAAGCCGATCACGTGCTGTGGAACGAAGGCAGCCTCGAAGACCTCCGGGCGCAGGTCGAGCGACTGCACGCCGAGCTGGTCGATCGGTTGAATGCCCGCGAACATTCCTAGAGCCGTGCCCGACTTCGTCTTCGTCACCGGCAACTCCGACAAGGCCGCCGAGGCGCGGCGGATCGTAGGCGCGTCGCTCGCAGTCGAGAGCGTCGATCTGCCGGAGATCCAGTCGCTCGATCCCGACGAAGTGGTCCGCGCCAAGGCGATGGAGGCGTGGCGGAAGCTGCAGCGTCCGGTGGTGGTCGAGGAGACCTCGCTCGAGCTCGCCGCCATGAACGGCTTCCCTGGACCGCTGGTCAAATGGATGCTCGAAGCGGTAGGCCCCGAAGGCATCTCTCGCTGCGGCCACGCGCTCGGCGATGCGCGCGCGCTCGCCCGCTGTCTCGTCTTCCTCTACGACGGCACGCGAGAGGTCGTGGGTCTCGGCCTCGACCCGGGACGTCTCGTGTTGCCGGCGCGTGGCGAGTCCGGCTTCGGTTGGGACTTCGTGTTCGCGCCCGACGGTTGCGACCGCACCTATGCCGAGCTCGGCCCCGAAGAAAAGGACGCGCGCGGCCATCGCGGACGCGCTTGGCGGGATCTGCTGACGAAGCTGCACCCGCGGGGGTGAGACTCCGTCCATCTGTTAGCCTTGATCAAGATGTCCGAGGTGCTTCGGGAACGCTACGCGACCCGAGAGATGGTCGCGATCTTCTCCCCCGAGCGCCGCTATCGAACCTGGCGCGAGCTCTGGGTGGTGCTGGCGAAGAGTCAGCGTGAGCTCGGCCTACCCATCACCGAGGAGCAGATCTGGGGGCTCGAGGAAGCGGCCCCGCGCATCGATCTCGAGCGCGTCGCCGAGCTCGAGCGCGAGACCCGTCACGACGTGGTCGCTCACTTGCGCCACTTCGCCGAGCAGGCCACCGCCGGCGGCGGCATCCTCCACCTCGGTGCCACCAGCGCCTACATCACCGACAACACCGACGTGCTGCTGCAGCGCGACGCCTTGTCTCTGCTGCGGCGGCGAATGCTCGCGCTCGCCGCCGAGCTGCGCGAGCTCGCGCTGCGCACCGCCGCCCTGCCGACCCTCGCCTACACCCACTTCCAGCCGGCGCAGCTCACCACCGTGGGCAAGCGCGCCTGTCTCTGGCTGCAGGACGTGATGGAGGACGTCGCCGCCGTCGACGAGCGGCTGCTGCGGCTGCGCTGCCGCGGCGTCAAGGGCACCACCGGGACGCAGGCCAGCTTTCTCACCTTGTTCGACGGCGACCACGGGCGCGTCGAGGAGCTCGACCGGTCGGTGGCGAGCGCGCTCGGTTTCGAGCGGAGCTGGGCCGTCACCGGTCAGACCTATCCGCGCAAGCAGGACTCGCAAGTGCTGGCGGCGCTCGCCGGAATCGGTGAGAGCTGTCACAAGCTGGGAACCGATCTGCGGCTACTGCAGGGGACCGGCGAGCTCTCGGAGCCGTTCGGCGACGCGCAGGTGGGCTCGTCGGCGATGGCCTACAAGCGCAATCCGATCCGCGCCGAGCGGATGTGCGG
>DATAFT010000108.1:0-4027 GCA_036257295.1 Thermoanaerobaculia bacterium | reverse complement strand
CCACAAGCCGCACCGCGGCCAGGTCCTCGCCGCGCGCCTGATGCTCGAGCTGATCGACGGCTCGAGGATGATCCGCGACGAGCTCGACGGCCGCCACGAGGATCGCGGCGACGCGCCGATCCAGGATCGCTACTCGCTGCGCTGCCTCCCTCAGTACACCGGTCCGATCCTCGACGGCATCGACCTGGTGGCACGCCAGGTGGAAGTCGAGATGAACTGCGCCAACGACAATCCGCTGATCGACGGCGACGAAGCGCGCAGCTACCACGGCGGCAACTTCCTCGGCCAGTACGTCGGCGTCGCGATGGACCAGCTGCGCTACTTCCTCGGCCTGCTGGTCAAGCACCTCGACGTGCAGATCGCGCTGCTGATGGCGCCCGAGTTCAACCAGGGCCTGCCGCCGTCGCTGGTCGGCAACCAGGCGCGCAAGGTGAACATGGGCCTCAAGGGTCTTCAGGTCTCCGGCAACTCGATCATGCCGGTGGTCGGCTTCCTGGGCGGCTCGCTGGTCGATCGCTTCCCGACCCATGCCGAGCAGTTCAACCAGAACGTCAACAGCCTGGGGCTGGGCTCGGCGGTGCTGGCGCGGCAGAGCGTCGATACCGCGAGCCAGTACATGGGCATCGCGCTCATGGTGGCCACCCAGGCGGTCGATCTGCGCACCTATTCGACCAGCGGGCGCTACGACGCGCGCGAGATGCTGTCGCCGGCCACGGTGCCGCTCTACGAAGCGGTGCGCGCCGTGGTCGGCAAGCCGCCGGCGGCGGAGCGGCCCTACGTCTGGGACGACCGCGACCAGTTCCTGAGCGAGCACATCGCGCTGCTCGCCGAAGACATCGCTGCCGGAGGTCGAGTGCCCGCCGCCGTCGAGCGAGTGGCTGCGGAGCTGCGATGAACATCGCGCAGGCGCTCGAGCGGTCGAGCGAGCGCGACCCCGACCGAGCCGCCATCGTCTTCGAAGGGCGCGTCGTCTCCTACCAGGGGCTGGAGCGCGCCGCCAGCCGAGCCGCCAACGCTCTACGCGTGCTGGGAGTCGGTCGCGGCGATCGGGTCGCGTTGTTCCTGCCCAACATTCCGGCGTTCGCCGTGGCCTATCTCGGCGCGCAGAAGCTGGGCGCGATTGCGGTCTCTCTCAACTCGCTGCTCAAGCGCGACGAAGTGCGCTTCATTCTCGACGACTCGCGGCCGAAGGTGGTGGTCACCACGGCGGCGCAGCGCGCCAACGTCCCCGACCAGGAGCTCGCGGAGCGCCCGGCGATCCTGATCGCGGAGGGCGAAGCGAGCGGGAACGATCGACTCCTCGACGCGGTGCTCGAGCGGGCCCCCGATCGAGCGCCGGCGGTCGACGTCGACCCGGAGCACCCGGCGGCGATCCTCTACACCTCGGGGACCACGGGGTTTCCCAAGGGCGCCACGCTGTCGCACGCCAACGTGGTCTCGAACATCGCAGCCACCGGCCGCTACACCGGCATGACGCCGAACGATCGTCTGCTGCTCTTCCTGCCGCTGTTCCACTGCTTCGGCCAGAACTTCATCCTGATGAGCGGGCTTCGCGCCGGCGCCACCATCGTCTTGCAGCGTCGCTTCGTGATGGAGCAGGCACTCGACGCGATCGCCCGCGACGGCGCCACCATGCTGTTCGGCGTGCCGACCACGTTCATCACCCTGCTCAACGCCGGGCTCGCGCCCGACACCTTCGCCACCACCCGCTACTGCTTCTCGGCGGCGGCGCCGCTGCCCAAGGAGATCGCCCGCGCCTGGGAAGAACGCTTCGCCCACAAGATCTGGGAGGGCTACGGACTCACCGAGACCTCGCCGTTCGCAAGCTACAACCACGTGCGACGGCACAAGCTGGGGTCGATCGGCGAAGCGATCGAGGGCGTCGAGATGAAGGTCGTGGGCGAGGATGGCGCGGAGGTCGATCGCGGCGTCTGGGGCGAGATCGTCATCCGGGGCCCCAACGTGATGCTCGGCTACTGGCAGCGTCCCGAGGACACCGCCAAGGCGATCCGGGATGGCTGGTTTCACTCCGGCGACATCGGCGTGCGCGATGAGGACGGGTATTTCGCGATCTGCGACCGGCTCAAGGACATGATCATCACCTCCGGCTTCAACGTGTACCCGGCGGAGGTCGAGAACGTTCTCTACGCGCACCCGGCGGTGGGGGAGGCGGCCGTCTTCGGCGCTCCCGATGCCGTGCGTGGCGAGCAGGTAGCTGCGAGCGTGATCCTGCGTCCGGGCGCCACGGTGACCGCCGAGGAGCTGATCGAGTTCTGCCGCGCGCGCATCGCGGGCTACAAGAGTCCGCGGCGCGTCGACATCGTGACGCAGATTCCGAAGAGCCCGACCGGGAAGATCCTCAAGCGCGTGCTGCGGGGCGACAGTGCGTAGTGCCACCGGTCTCGGCCGACATCACATCAAACCGAGCGCCTGCATCTCCGATTGGTCATCGTCGCTCATCGACAGCGCGGCGTAACGCGCAAAGAACTGCTCGGCCGTCATTCCACGATCCTAGCTCGCTCGTGCACCAGTCAGGGCAGGAGCAGAGCGGGATCGTCGCTCGCGCAGCAGCGCTGGCCGCGACGGTAGAGATCGAGATTTGCGCCGAGACGGGTCGCCGTCGCCTCGACCGCGGCTGGACGGCCGTCGCCGGCCGACTGATTCACCTCGATCAGCTCGGCTTGCAGCGCGGCGGCGCGATCGAACTCTCCGACCTGCGCCAGCGCCATCGCGCGGGTCTCCCGAATCGCAGGCGTGGCATCGCCTCGAGCAAGCTCCTCGGCCAGCGCCACCGACCGCGCGCCGTCGCGCAGCGCGCGGTCGGGGCACGCCGCGAGCAGCCTGGCCAGCAGGTGACGGAGCGTGATCGATCCCGGCAGCATCCGCGCCCCGCCTTCGAGTCGCGCGCGCGCCTGCACCCATTCACCGGCGAGCAGGAGCGCCGAGGCTTCGCCGACCCGGGCAGCCTCGTTGCTGCTGTCGAGCGCCACCGCTTCGCCGTAGTGCCGCGCGGCCTCCTGGTAGCGCCGCAGCCTGGCTTCCACCGCTCCCAGCTCGAGGCGCGGTGCCGCCGCGGTCGCATCGAGGCGCGCCGCCGTCGCCAACGCTTCCCGCGCTGCCTGGTCCTCGCCTCGCGCGGCGAGCAGTCGTCCGATCCCGGTCTGCGCGGTCGCGGCCTGAGCGTCGTTGGCGGCGATCGACGCCGCCTCGCGGTACCGATCGAGGGCCCGGTCGTCACGCCCCAGCCGTTCGAGCGCGGCGGCGGAGCGCAGCACGATGCGGCCCTGTCCTGGCGAGATCGCTTCCAGACGATCGAGCGAGTCCAACGCCTCGACGTCGCGGCCGAGGAACGCGAGCGCATCGGCTCGCCCCAGCAGTGCCTCGGCGTTCCGGGGCTCTCGGGCCAGCACCGCGTCGTAGCGATCCAGCGCGTCGGTGAACCTCCGCTGGCGTCCCCGCAGATTGCCGAGGCGCACCGCGGCGTCCGCCAGGTCGGGAGCGACGCCGAGCGCCTCCTCGAAAGCGCTCGCCGCGTCGTCGAGGCGGTCTTGCTCGACCAGCAGCGCGCCAACGACGTCGAGCACGCGCGAGCGCGCGAACGGATCGAGCGCCTGCTCGCCTGCGGGACGCCGCTCGATCGCCGCCCGCAGGTAGTCCACCGCACCCTCGACGCCGGCGAGCTGGCCGATCGCGAAGCCGACCAGATCGCGCGCCGCCACCTGCGGATCCGCGGCTTGTGACAGCACCACCTGCAGCGCCGACAGTTTGGAGAGCGTGGTGAGCTCGCGCACCAGCGGATCGCCCGATCGCACCGCGCCCTCGCCGCGCAACGCCAGGTGCTCCTTCGCGCGCTCGGCGTCGCCGCGGTCGCGATAGGCGATTGCAAGGGGGTAGTGGGCGATGCTGGCCTCGGGCTGAAGCGAGAGCACGCGTTCGAAGGCCGCTATCGCCGCAGTCGCGTCGCGGCGTTGGGCGGCTATCTGTCCGAGCCCGAACCACGCCGCCGCCGAGTCCGACTCCTGCTCGA
>DATAFT010000097.1:0-10415 GCA_036257295.1 Thermoanaerobaculia bacterium | reverse complement strand
GAAAGACTCGCCACTGCTCCTGCCCCGGATTCGTGCTCGATTGCTCCGGGATGTTGTCGCCGTAGTAAACGACGATCGGGATCTTGGTGAGGTGCTTGAAGTCCGACAGCGGTACTGTCGGCGGCGTGAAGGTGCGTCCAGCGAACGGCAGCTGAGGCGCTTCGCCGTCGGCAAACAGGAAGTCTCCACCTGGCTCGTAGGACGCGACGGCCTTGATGTTCCTGTTCCTGATCGCGGTACGCCATCCGAGCGTGCCGCTCTGCGAGTGCGTGACCAGCACGCCGGGTCCGATCTTGTCGAACAGCGCGGCGACGGCGTTGGTGTTCACCTCCACATCGTACGGGCCCGTGTTCGGCACCATCTGCCGAAAAAACTGGTCGAGCGCTCCGGGATCGCGTGAGAACTGCACTCCCGGATAGAAGTCAGGCCAGACGCCCAGCCGGAAGATCCCGAACCACAGCTGATCATCGGGCGTCGCGGAGACGGTGCCAGGTTGCGTGCTGCGGGCCGCGCGGCCGCGTCGCGGCTGATCGAGCAGGTACACCGAGTATCGTCGGCGCAGAAACATGGTCTGGAAGCCTTCGCGTCCGTCCGGCGTCGTCTCCCAGGTTTTGGCCGACTGCCCATGGCCGTGCCAGAAAACCAGCGGCAGGCGCCGGGTCTTCGCCGGCACTTGGTAGAAGACGTACGCGTGATCGCCGTGCAACGACTGTCCTCGCGGGTCGGCCCCGGCGGGGTTGTAGGCGCCCTGCGCGATCGGGTCAAAGACGCCGGGCGCGGTCACGACGGTCCCCCCGACCGAGAAGCTGCCCTGCTCCTGAATGGTTAGAGGAGCCGACTTTCTCGCGTTCTGCCGTGGCGCGGCCGACAGAGCCACCATGCCCGCGACCAGCAGGAACGATGTGGCGACAGATTTCGACGCATGCAATCCGCCTCTTCCCACTCTGCGCTGCTGCATTTCGCTCTCCTTCGTCAATCGCTGAGCGTAGCGGTCGGCAGCGCCGCCGGGTATTCGGTCAATTCAGCACGGGATGTGTCCGCGCTCGGTCACGAATCGTGATTCAGAACGGAACCCCGACCGCGTCGCAGAGAAACTTCATGAAGCGCTTGGTCGCCGCGAACGACGCGGTCAGGCGGTCGGGTAGACCGCGGCGGTAGATCTCGCGCGCGGTGAGGTTCTTGGCCGCGATGAAGTCGCGGCGCTTGAGGTCCTCGATCAACGGGTGATCGGGCGCGTAGCCGCGCGGCGGGCGCTTGAGCGAATCGCCGCCGAGCTCCCAGTCGTCGGCGAAGTCGTGGTCGGCGCAGATCTTCCGCCACCGATCCGGCTGCGCCACGATCGCGTCGCGGATCTGGGCCAGCGGCTCGGGCTCCGGACGCCAGAGACCGGCGCCCACGAAAACGACGCCCGGCTCCATGTGGAAGTAGAAGCCGGGAGCATGGACGTCCTTGCCCATGACGTGACGGAACTGGATGCCGACGTTGGTCTTGTACGGCCGCTTGTCGCTCGAGAAGCGCACGTCGCGATGGATGCGCATGAGCGATCCGCCGGTGCGCTGCGGGAGCGCCAGGAAGTTCTTCGAGATGGTCTCAAGCCGCGGCGCCATCGCGGCGATGAACTGGAGCGCTGGCTGCAGCACGTCGCTCTCGTAGCGGTGCTTGTTGGCGCCGAACCAGTCACGGTCGTTGTTCTCCTCGAGCTCGCCGAGGAAGGCGAGGAGCGGCGGCTCGAAGGCCTTGAAGGTTTTGGCCCGCGGCTGCTTGACGGCCGGCGCCGTGGTCATCACTTCTTCCCGAACGACGCCACTCGCTGCGCCGTGTCTGGGCTCGCGCCCGGACTCTCGCGCCGCTCGTAGGCGAGCCCCTGCTCGAGGCCGAAGTCCTGGCCCTGGTTCACCAGCTTCTTGTCGGCGCGCAGCGTATGCCACGAGTTGGCGACGATCTGCTTGGCCAGCTCCAGCGTCGTCGACTCGAGCTCGGCGTCGGGCACGCAGCGGTTGGCGAGACCGATGGCGGCCGCTTCCCTGCCGTCGACGGTGCGGCCGCTCAGCATGAGCTCCTTGGCGCGCAGCGGACCGATGCGCCGCGGCAGGCGTTGCGTCATGCCCCAGGTCGGCGTCATCCCCCAGCGCCCGTGGGTATCGGCGAAGCGGGCCGACTCGCCGGCGATCAAGAGGTCGCACGCGAGCGCGAGCTCGAGGCCGCCGGTGTAGCAGTGGCCTTGCACCGACGCGATCACCGGCTGCGGCAGGTCTTCGATCGCCTGCAGCGTGTCGGCCTGGTAGTGCGGCTCTGGCGCGCGCTCACCGGCCTGGATCGCCTTGAGGTCGTTGCCGGCGCAGAACGAGCGCCCGGCGCCGCGCAGGACGACGCAGCCGACGCTGTCGACGTTGGCGGCGATGGCGTCGAGATGCGCGCGCAGCTCGACGAAGAGCGCGGGCGACACCGCGTTGAGCGCGTCGGGGCGGTTGAGGGTGAGAAACGCGACGCCGCCGTCATCGGAGCGGAGTACCAGATTCGACATACCCAGCATCACTCCTCGTGGTCCAAACCCTTCAAAAACTCGAGCAGCGCGGCGTTGGTCGCTTCCACCGCTTCCTGCTGCACCCAGTGGCCGACCGCGGGCACCACCACCACCTTGGTGAGCTGCGGCGCCCACGGCCGGATCAACGCGTCGAGCCGCGCGGCGTCGGCGCCGCGGATCACACCGTCCTTCTCGCCGGCGACGAACAACGCGGGCTGGCTAACCTTGGCGGTGGCGAGCTCCGGGGTCGACACCCAGTTGGGGTGGAAGTTGCGGTAGTAGTTGATGCCGCCCCGAAATCCCGCTCGCGTGAATTCGGCGACGTAGTAGTCGAGGTCCGCCGCGGTGAGCCAGGGAGGCAGCTCCTTCGGGTTGCCGAGCCGGCCGATCCAGCCGCCGGCGCTGCGCTTGGGATCAATGATCGACGGCGCTTCGCGCGGCGTATCGGGCGAGGTGTAGAGCCGAGACAGGATGCCGCGAGGGTCGGCGTCGAACTCGGCCTCGGCGGTCCCCGGCTCCTGAAAGTAGAGGATGTAGAAGAAGTTGTCGGCCATGCTCTGGCGCAAGCTGTCGATGAGCGACTGGGGGCCGCGGCCGTTGTACGGCACGCTCATCGGCGCCACCGCCGAGATGCGATCGGGCATCAGCAGCGCGCACTGCCAAGTGATGAGGGCGCCCCAGTCGTGACCGACCACCACCGCCTTCTTGGCCTGGTAGTGGTCGAGCAGACCGGCGAGGTCGCGGCAGATGTGGTGGATCTCGTAGTCCTCGACCTCGGGCGGCGCGTCGCTCCCGCCGAAGCCGCGCAGGTCGGGCGCCACCGCCCGGTAACCCGCCGCGGCGAGCGCGGGGAGTTGATGCCGCCACGAGTACCAAGACTCCGGCCAGCCGTGTAGCAGCACCACCAATGGACCCTCTCCGCGTTCGGCGACGCGCAGCGTGACCTCGCCGACGTCGATGCGACGCAGAGTGTTGCCGAGGACCGTCTCGCTCACTGGCGACTCCTCCGCGGCGAAGGCCGCGACCGGAAACAGAACCGACGCGAGCGCCGCGATCGCCAGCCCCGCGACTCCTGACCGTATCGTCGAGTTGCTCATAGAGGCGGGAGTGTATGACAGCCGAAGCGAAGGTCGTCCTCTGTAGAGGGCGGATCGAGCGGTGGGAAGAAGCGAGCCGCCCGGATGCAGGCCATGCGAGTCGGGCCGCGGACTGGCACCGGCGTTGCTAAGCATCGCGACGAGCCCTCGCCGCGACGGCGGGGCCGGGTGAGAGAGAGTGGAGGAAGCTGATGCGCATCAGACGTCACGTTCCGGTGCTGGCAGTCGCGGTCGCGGCAACCCTGATTGCGGCGGCGCAGCCGGCGGCGGCTCAGACCAGCCGGC
Source organism: Thermoanaerobaculia bacterium (assembly GCA_036257295.1). Classification (GTDB taxonomy): domain Bacteria; phylum Acidobacteriota; class Thermoanaerobaculia; order Multivoradales; family Multivoraceae; genus DATAFT01. Next base: position 6,509 of record DATAFT010000097.1, on the reverse strand, counting down.
CCTACAACGCCTATCCCAACACGATCAAGCTACGCGCCGGGTTGTTCCAGCCCAACGGCGACTCGCAGTACTGGGATCAGCGCGAGTTCGACTTCACCGGCGACGAGGACGACTTCGAGGACACCATCTTCGGCGTCGACTACACGCACATGCTGACCGAGCGCCTCGGCGTCCTGGTCTCCGGCAGCTACTACGAGGGCGGCAATACGGCGGCCTTCCTCGACTTCGAGGATGACTTCGGCAACGACATCGTCCACGACACCACCCTCGAGATCCTCTCGTTCGACCTCGGGCTGGTCTACCACCTGCTGCGCCGCGACGCCACGGTCAGCCCCTACGTGGGTGGTGGTATCGGCTTCTACGGCTACGACCTCGAGGAGTCGGGCGACTTCATCGACTTCAGCAACGACGAAATCTTCAACGGCACCTTCGACGCCTCGGGCAACACCGTCGGTGGCTTCTTTCTGGCCGGCCTCGAGGTCCCGATCGGGGAGCAGTTCGCCATCTTCGGCGAGGCGCGCTGGGACTGGGCGAGCGACGATCTCGAAGACGACTTCAACGACTTCGGCGAGATCGACCTCAGCGGGGGCCAGCTCGTGGGCGGGATCGCGTTCCGGTTCTGATCGACCGCAATCGATGAGCGCGTCGTCGGCGCTGATGACGCCGGCGCCGAAGACGCCGCTATGCCGGCGACGCGCTCGGCCGCCGGCGCGACTCGCTGCGGCGCAGGAACCACTTGCCGGTCTCGAGCACCGGCAGGATGGTGAACGCCACCAGCGCGATCATCATGAGGTCCTCGTTGTCCATCGGCACCAGACCGAAGATCCGGCTGAGCGGCTGGTAGAAGAGGATGGCGGCGAGCAGCAGCAGCTCCCACACGATCGCGAGGTTGAGCCACTTGTTGGCGAACGGACGGTGCAGCACCGAGAGGCGGTCGGAACGGAAGCTGTAGGCCTTGAAGAACTCGATCAACACGATCGAGGTGAACACCACCGTGCGCGCCTCGGCCTCCGGCCGGCCGGTCGAGAGCGCCCAGAAAAACAGGCCGATGTTGACCACCGTTGCCCATAGGCCGCCCAACACCATCAGCGTGACCACCGGCCGCGAGAACAGTCCGGCCCGGCGGTCGCGTGGCGGCTGCGTCATGAGGTCGGGGTCGGGCGGATCGACGGCGAGCGCGAGCGCGGGCAGACCGTCGGTGGCCAGGTTCACGTAGAGGATCTGCACCGTGGTGAGCGGCAGCGGCAGGCCCATGAAGCTCGCGGCGGCCATCAGGCCGATCTCGCCGATGTTGCACGACAGCAGGTACATCAGGTACTTCTTGACGTTGCCGAAGACGCGGCGGCCTTCCTCGATGGCGGCGACGATCGACGCGAAGTTGTCGTCGGTCAGCGTCATCGCCGCAGCCTCGCGCGACACATCGGTGCCCGTCAGCCCCATGGCGACGCCGATGTCGGCCTTCTTCAGGGCGGGCGCATCGTTGACGCCGTCGCCGGTCATGGCCACGTAGTGGCCACGACGCTGCCAGGCGGAGACCACCCGCAGCTTGTGCGCGGGAGAGACGCGCGCGTAGACCTTGATGCTCTCGACGTCACGCTCGAGCGCGGGCTCGTCCAATGCGTCCAGATCGGCGCCGGTGATCACCCGGCCGGAGTCGAGCAGACCGAGCTCGCGCGCCACCGCTTCGGCGGTCGCCGGATGATCGCCGGTGATCATCAACGGCAGGATGCCGGCGCGCTCGCAGGTGCGAATGGCCTCCGCCGCCTCGGGCCGCGGCGGGTCGAACATGCCGATGAGGCCGAGGAAGGTGAGCCCGCCTTCGGCGCCGGCGAGCGTCGCGTTCTGCTTGCGCGCTACGCCGAGCACACGTAGGGCCTGGCGTGCCATTGCCAGCGCCTCGTCGAGCACCGCGCGGCGCGCCGCATCGTCGAGCGGCGCAACGCCCGCGGCGGTGAGCTGGCTGGTGCAGGCGGCGAGGATCACCTCCGGCGCGCCCTTCGCGAACGCGACCGAGCCGCCGTCCGGCGCCTGGTGCAGCGTCGTCATGCGCCGGGTCTCGGAGGTGAACGGGGTCTCACCGACACGCGGATAGCTGGTGTCGATCGCGGCCCGCTCGATCCCCAGCTTCGCCGCCGCCACCACCATGGCTCCCTCGGTGGGATCGCCCTGCAACCTCCAGCCGCGCCCTTCCTCCTCGCCATGCGCGCCGCTGCCCGGCGGCCGAAGCTGCGCGTCCGATGCGAGGGTCGCCGCGGTGAGGAGCGCGCCCAGCGCGTCGCGAGTACCGGCCCCGGAGGCGCCATTGGTGAGCGGCGCTCCGTCGTCGGTCGAGAACTCGCCGGTCGGTTCGTAGCCGGCGCCGGTGACCTTGACCCGCGTGCCAGCGACCAGGATGCGTCTCACCGTCATCTGGTCGCGCGTGAGCGTTCCGGTCTTGTCCGAGCAGATCACGGACACGCTGCCCAGGCCCTCGACCGCCGGCAGTCGGCGCACCAGAGCGTGGCGCTTCACCATGCGCTGGACTCCGAGCGCGAGCGAGATGGTGACCACCGCGGGCAGCGCCTCGGGCACCACCGCCACCGCGAGCGCGATGCCGAACAGCAGCATCTCGAGCAGCGGCTGGCCGCGGAAGAGGCCGATCCCCACGATCACCAGGATGACGACGCCGGCGGCGCGCGCCAGGATGACGCCGAGACGGTCGAGCGCGTCCTGCAGCGAGGTGCGGCCGGTCTCGATCGAGGCCAGCATCCCCGCGATGCGGCCGAACTCGGTCGACATCCCCGTCGAGGTGACGATGGCGCGCGCCCGCCCGTAGGTGGCGGCGGTGCCGGCGAACACCATGTTGCGGCGGTCTCCGACCGGCAGCTCGACGGCGCCCAGGGCCGTGTCGATCTTCTCGATCGGCATCGACTCGCCGGTGAGGACCGCCTCCTCGACCTGCAGGTTCATCGCCTGGAGGATGCGGGCGTCCGCCGGGCAGCGATCGCCCGCCGCGATCAGGACCACGTCGCCGGGAACCAGGTCGCGCGCCGGAAGGCGGGTTTCCTCGCCGTCGCGCAGAACGTTGGCGTTGGGAGCGGCCATGCGCTGCAAGGCCTCGATCGCTTTCTCGGCGCGGAACTCCTGGACGAAGCCGAGCACTACCGCGAACAGGACGATGATCAGGATCGTGACCGCTTCGACCGCGTGGCCGAGAAAGGCCGACAGGACGGTGGCGCCGATCAGGATCAGGATCAGGGCGTTCTTGAACTGCCCGATCAGGAGCGCGAGAGCCGAGACGCGCTCCGCCGCCTTGAGCTCGTTGGGGCCGTACTGGGCGAGCCGGCGCTGGGCCTCGGCGCTCGTGAGTCCCGTGCGCGAGCTCTCGAGTCGTTCGAGGGTCTGGTCGGCGGTGAGCGAATGCCAGAGCTGAGCGTCCAAAACGGGGGTGCCTCCTTCGGCGCCGCGCATTCTATGCAGGCAGCCGCGGGGCGTCGATGAACATACGCGGGAGCCCGGCGTTTCGGTTCGCGCCCGCCGGTCGATCGGCCGGGCGGTCGTTTCCACGCCGTGACGACTAGCGGGCGCGCCGCCAGATCAGTCGGAACACGAGCATCGCCGCCATCGCCCCGCTGCTGGCGAAGAAGATGGTGCGGAAACCTGGCGGCCCCTCTTCAGCCCCCAGCAGCGACGACGCGATCCCTCCAAGGACCGCTCCGCCGACCCCGGCCAGGATGGTCGGCCCGAGCCCGAGCGGATCGTCGTGACGTGGCCGCAACAGGTACGCGAGCCCGAGGACCGCTACCCCGGCCAGGACCCATGCCAGCAGGGCGAACAGCTTCAGTCGGAGATCGCCTGGTAGGTGAAGCTCCGGAACTCGGTGCCGTAGTTGAGCCCGGTGTGGGGCAGGATCTGGATCATGTAGATCCCGATCAGCTCCTCCTTGGGATCGACCCAGAAGCGCGTGCCGGCCGCGCCGCCCCAGTTGAACTCACCGGCTGAGCCAAGCGCGCCGCTGGCGCCGACGTCCTCGAGCACCGCGAAGCCGAGGCCGAACCCGTAGCCCGGGCTCCACAGCCCGGGGATGTCGCCGAGATGGTCGGTCGTCATCAGCTCGACCGATTTGCGCGACAGGATGCGCTTGCCGTCGAGCTCGCCGCCGTTGAGCATCATCTGGGCGAACTGGAGGTAGTCGACGGCGCTCGACACCAGTCCGCCGCCGGCCGAGAAGTAGGTGGCGCCCTGGCGGTATCCGCGATCGGCCCGCGCAGGATCGGCCGGCACCAGCGGTTTCTTGCCGCCGGTCGAGGTGAGGAACAGGTCGCTGCCCGTCCCGGTGCCCTCCGGCGAGTAGAGGATCGCGAGCCTGTTCCATTCCTTGTCGGCGACCGCGAACGACGTGTCGTTCATGCCCAGCGGCCCGAAGATGCGCTCCTCGAGGAACTGATCGAGCGGCTTGCCCGAGAGCACCTCGATCAAGCGGCCCTGGACGTCGACCGAGATCGAGTAGTGCCAATGGGTGCCCGGCTCGAAGCGAAGCGGGAGCTTGCCCAGCTTGGTGATCGTCTCTGCCAGGTCCTTGTCCTCGAGCAGGATCCCAGACTCGCGGTACATGCGGTCGACGTCGGTGTCGCCGAAGAAGCCGTAAGTGAAGCCGGCGGTGTGGCGCAACAGGTCGCGGACCGTGATCGGGTTGCGCGCTGGATGCGTGTGCATCGTGACCTCGCCGGTCACCGGGTTCTTCTGCTCCTCGCGCACCTCGAGCTTGGCGAGCTCGGGGAGGTACATGGCGACCGGGTCGGTGAGCTGGAACCGGCCCTCTTCGTGGAGGATCATGAGACCCACGCTGGTGATCGGCTTGCTCATCGAGTAGATGCGGAAGAGCGTGTCGGGCTTCATCTCGACCTTCTTCTCGCGGTCGGCCAAGCCCCAGTGCTCGAAGTAGGCGATCTTGCCGTGCCGCGCGATCAGCGCGACGGCGCCCGGGATCTCGCCAGAGTCGACGTAGGCCTGCATGCGCTCGCCGATGCGCGCGAGGCGTTCGGAGGAGAGGCCGACCTCTTCCGGCTTGGCGGTCTTGATCCCGTTCGCCTGAAGCGGCGCGGCGACAGCGAGGACCGCGACCAGCGAGACGGCGACTGCGTGCTGCAGGCGGAGAGTCTTCATGGAATCGGAGCTCCTTCTGTGAAAGAGAATGAGACAGCGTAACGGAATCGCGCGATCGCCACAACGAGCGGGGCGCCGGGGCGCCGTACCGCCGTCGCGCCGCTCGCACAGCGGGGAGAGATCGATTTGACGCCGGTGCTGGTGATGGCGCTACTCGGCTTCGCGGCGGTGCTCGCTACGCGGCGCCGTGACGCGCTGGTGGTCCGTTTCACGCCCGATCGTCACACCTGGACGGCGATCGCCACCTGCGCCGCGGTGGCCGCGGCCAGTGCCTCGATCCTGCTGGTCGGTCCCGGTTCGAGCGCGGCGCGCGCCATTCACGTTCTGGTGATCTATGCGCTGCTCGGCTGCGCGGTGCCGTGGGGCTACACGCTGTTCGTCGAGGGTGGATCCCCGGCCGACCTCGGACTGCGGCGCCAGGGCTCGATGCCGGCGCTGGCGATCAATCTGGCGATGGGCGCGCTGCTCGGGCTCGGGATCGTGTTCGGCCCGGACCTCGACCGGGTGAGCGCCCGGGATCTTGCTGCGGCGAGCTTCACGTTGCTGGTGGGCGGACTCTTCGAGCTCTATCTCTACTACGGGTTCACCCACCTGCGCCTGGAGCGCGCGTTCGGTCCGATCCCGGCGATCTTCGGCACGGCAGCGCTCTACAGCCTGTGGCACATCGGGACCGAGTTGCCGCTCCACGACGACCCCTGGCGCGGGCTGTTGTTCCTGTTCGTCGTCGGCGTGCTCTATCAGTCGATCTTCAGCTTGACGCGCCGCCTGATCTCGATCTGGCCGTTCTTCTTCCTGGCCGGCGTGCTCACCGACTTCTTGCGACTCGGGCTGCCCGATCGCGTCACACGCCACCTGGGGTGGGCGGTCGCAGGCTGGATCCTGATGCTGGGCATCCCAGCTGTTCTCTACGCGTTCTGGCGGTGCGCGATCAACCGACGCCCGCCCGGAAGAAGATCAGCGTCACGATCAGAAAGAGGGGCAGCAGGATGAGCCCCGACCACAGCATGTAGCGGAAGAAGCTCGGCATCCGCACGCCGCTCGCCTCCGCGATCGCCTTGACCATGAAGTTGGGCCCGTTGCCGATGTAGGTGTTGGCGCCCATGAACACCGCGCCGCAGGAGATCGCGATCAGGAAAGCGGCGCCCACCGGGTGCTCGACCAGGCCGCCGAGGTGGTCGGCGCTCAAGCCGGCGGCGGGATCGAGATCGTTGACCGCGCCGACGGCGAGCGACGCGAAGGTGAGGTAGGTGGGCGCGTTGTCGAGGAAGCTCGACAGCGCTCCGGTCGCCCAGAAGTACTGCCAGGGTTGGGTGATGCCCAGCGCGGCCCCCTCGGCCTCGAGCAGCTTGAGCGCCGGCACCATG
>DATAFT010000114.1:0-4490 GCA_036257295.1 Thermoanaerobaculia bacterium | reverse complement strand
TCATCCTCGACGGCCTTCCCGCCGCAGCTCGCGGAGCAGGCCCTGCGTGCTGTCGAGGTGGTTGTTGAAGATCCGACGAGCGAGAAAGAGCAACTCGCCGACGAGCGGGTCGCTCAGCGTGTATCGCACCGACACTCCTTCTTTTCGCGCCGAGACGATGCCCTGATTACGAAGCACCGCCAGCTGCTGCGAAGCGACCGGCTGGTCGAGCGACAGCTCCTCTTGCAGCTCCTGTACGGTGCGTCCGCCCCGCACCAGGATCTCGAGCATGCTGATCCTGGTGGGGTGAGCCAGCGCCCGAAAGAAGCGCGCCTTGAAGATCTGAAGCTCACCGGCGATCGCCGGTTCACTGGATCTCCGCCGTCTGGTCGGCGACATCTGTGGACCACTATATAAGAATATTGTTATGCTCCCAACCCTGGCGATGCTCGAAGGTACCGGCGGGACCGGGACCAGCCCGGCAGACCACCCCGTCGCGCGCGTGATCGATCGGCTCGCGCACCTGCTGCCGGCGCAGGGCCCGATCAGCATCTTCATCCACCACAACACGCTGCACGCCTTCGAACACCTGCGGTTCGAAGAGGCGGTCGAGCAGGCGGGCGAACGGCTGGGTCGCGAACCGTTCCTGTCCGAATCGCGGTACCGCGAGAAGCTGGCGTCGGGACGCATCCTCGCCGGCGACGTCGAGGCGCTGCTGATCGAACAACTCGGTCCCGGCGCCGCCGGCGAGGTGGCGGGGGCCGGGTCCCGCCTCGATCTGTGGCGGGCCGTCGTTCTGCACGGCATTCCCGAGGCGACCGGGCAGGAGCTCTCGTGGATCCTCGAGGAAACGGAGGCTCGGTCCCGGTTCCGCACCGACGTTCCGGCCAGCGCCCGATCCCGGTCGGGGGTGCTGAGCGAGCTCGAGGACCGCGCCGGCGATGAGCGAAGGGCGGTGCATCGCCTGTGGAACGCCTGCGTCGATGCGGTGAGCCGCGGCGGCGAATCACCCCTTCCTGCGATCGACACCCTGGCCCATCCCCGGTTGGGGCGGGGGGGGCCGGTTCGCCATCGCGATTGGATTCAGGCCGTGCGTGGCCTCGACACCGATGCGTGGATCCATCCCCCACTCATTCGATTCCTGGCGGGCTACCTCGATCAAGGCCTCGCGCACTGGGCGATGCCGGGCAGAGACCGCGGCATCCACGGCTGCTTCCTCGAGATCTACAGCTCGACGCTGGCGGCCCAGTGCGGTCACTGGGCACGAACGCTCCCGGCGCTGGTCGCCGCAGACCACGCCGCCGGATGGCGCGCGGCCAGCTCGATCGAGAATTCCCTCGCCCAGCTCGGTGTCGCCGACGACGAGCACGAGTCGTATCTGACCGCCGAGTTGCTGGCGCTGCGGGGATGGGCGGGCATCGTGCGGCAGATCGAAGAGCGGCCCGACCGGGTGCCGGCGCGGGACCTGACCGTGACCTTGCGCGGCTACCTCGCGGTCCGTCTGCTGTTCGAACGGGCGGCGCTCGACCAGGCGGCGCGACAACTGTCCTTCGCCGGCCCCCTCTCGCAACTGCGCCCGTGGCTGCGGCAGCAGCTCCGACCGCCGGCGCCGAAGTCGACACTCGAACGCGCCTGGCCGCTGTTTCACGTGGCGCAACTCCGCGGCCTCGATGCGTCGATCGTGGAGCAGTGGACTCCACGGCAGGTTGCCGAGGTCGAGCGCGAGCTCGAAGAGCTCGACGGTGTTCGCCGGCGCCGGATCCTGCACCAGGCGTTCGAGCGAGCCGTTCGTCATCGCTTGTATGACGCACTCCTGCAACACACGCCGCGAGAGCCGCCCGAACGCCCCGCGTTCCAGGCGATCTTCTGCCTCGATGAACGAGAAGAGTCGTTCCGCCGCCATCTCGAGGAAGTCGAGCCGGCCTGCGAGACGTTCGGCACAGCGGGATTCTTCAACGTGGCGATGTATCACCAGGGCGTATCCGACGCTCACCCGCGGCCCCTCTGTCCGGTGGCGATCCGTCCCGACCACTACGTTGCCGAGATCGAGCCGAACGGCGGCGGGCTCACCGGGCGCTCGCGCCGTCTGCAGCGACGCGCCGCGGGGTTCCTCGGCTACAACGTGCACCTGGGGAGCCGGCTGCCCGTGCACGGCGCGGTGCTGATGGCGGCGGTCGGCTGGCTGGCGCTGATTCCCTTGGTTCTTCGCGTCGTGTTCCCGTGGTTCTCGTCGCGGTGGCGCCGCGTGCGGCAGACCTCCATCGCTCCATCGCAGACCCGCCTCGAGCTCGATCGGAGCGACACGGCGCCGCCGGTCGGAAAGCACTCCGGCTTCACCATCCGAGAGATGGCCGACATCGTGAGGCGCGTCCTCGAGGACACCGGTATTCGCGATCGACTCTCGTCGCTCGTCCTCGTCATCGGCCACGGATCCATCAGCCTCAACAACCCGCACGAGTCGGCCCACGACTGCGGGGCGTGCGGGGGCGGACGCGGCGGCCCCAATGCGCGGGCCTTCTCGCAGATGGCGAACGACGGGCGGGTGCGCCGGTTGCTGGCCGCCGAGGGACTCATCATCGACGCGACCACCTGGTTCGTCGGCGCCCAGCGCAACACCTGCGACAACTCGGTCACCTTCTTCGACCTGGATCTCGTTCCTCCGGAGTGCCGGCGGCTCTTCGACCGTGCGAGGGAGGCGGTCGAGGCGACCAGGCGTCGTGAGGCGCACGAGCGGTGCCGCCGCTTCGATGCGGTCCCGCGCTGGTATCCCCCACTCGCCGCGCTGGCCCACGTGCAGGGACGCGCCGCCGATCTGGCCCAGCCGCGACCCGAATACGGCCATGCCACCAACGCCTTCTGCATCATCGGCCAGCGGCAGCGGACCCGCGGGTTGTTCCTCGATCGCCGCGCGTTTCTGGTCTCCTACGACCCGTCGCGCGACGACGACGGTGCGATCCTCGCGCGCATCATGGCGGCCGTGGTGCCCGTCGTCGCCGGAATCAGCCTCGAGTACTACTTCAGCTACGTCGATCCCACCGGCTACGGCAGCGGCACCAAGCTGCCGCACAACGTCACCTCGCTCCTGGGCGTCATGGACGGTGCGCAGAGCGATCTGCGCACCGGCCTTCCCTGGCAGATGGTCGAGATCCACGAGCCCACGCGACTGGCGATCGTCGTCGTGAGCCCTCGGGATCGCCTGTCGCGTGTCGTCGAGGGCAACGCGGGCATCGAACGGCTGGTGCGCAACCGCTGGGTCTGGCTCGCCTGTCTCGAGCCGGATTCCGGCGAGTTGTGGGAGCTCCGCTCGAGCGGCTACGTGGCGCACAGGTCCAAGCAGCCGCTGGCGGTGGTGGTGGGTGAGTCCGCCTCCTGGTACCAGGGCAAGAGCGGGTTCCTTCCTCCGGTCGCGATCGTCGACGCGCTTGCGGTCGGAACGGACGCGCGCGCCGGCGCCCTGACATGACGGCGAGCTTGCCTCTCACGGTGCTGGTGCTGGTCGGCATCGCATCGCCGGCACTCCTCTTCGCGTTGCTCGCCGGCGCTTCACTCTTCGACCGCCCGCTGCCGGAGCGGTGGACGGGTCTTCTCGCTGGCAGCTCGATGACGATCGCGTCGAGCGCCCTGGTCGCCGCGTTGCTGGTGCACGAAACGACCGCAGGCGGCGGCCCGCGGCTCCTCTCCTATGGCGCCTGGTCGGCGTCGCACCAAGCCGGCATCGCGATCGAGTTCCTGGTCGATCGACTCTCGCTCGCGTTCGCGGCGCTCTCGACCACGATCGTCGGCATCGTGGCGGCGTTCTCGAATCGCTACCTGCACCGCGAATCCGGCTACGACCGCTACTTCGTGCTGCTCGCCATGTTCGTGACCGGCATGCTCCTGGTCGCGCTCGCCGGCAACGTAGCCGTCCTGTTCGTCGGATGGGAGCTCATCGGGCTGAGCTCGGCGCTGCTGGTCGCTTTCTTTCAGGAGCGGCCCGCCGCGGTGTCGAATGCGTTTCGTGTGTTCTCGGTCTACCGCATCAGCGACGCCGCCATGCTGTCGGCGGCGGTGCTGCTGCGCCACGTCGCCGGCAGCGACAGCCTCTCCCTCCTGTTCGGCGGCGGCGCGGGCGGCGCCAACGTGGTGTCCGGCACCAACGCCGGCATCATCGCGTTCCTCCTCCTCGTCGCGGTGGCGGGAAAGAGCGCGTTGCTGCCCTTCTCGAGCTGGCTGCCACGCGCCATGGAGGGACCCACACCGTCGAGCGCCGTGTACTACGGATCGCTCTCGATCCACGCCGGATGCTTTCTGCTGCTGCGCGCTGCGCCGCTGCTCGAACAGGCCCCTGGGGTCCGGCTCCTGGCCGGCGCCCTGGGGGCTGCCACGGCGGTGTTCGCGGCGATCACGACGCGGGTTCAGACCGACGTCAAATCGTCGCTGGCTTATGCCTCTCTCACCCAGGTCGGCATCATCGTCGTCGAGATCGCGATCGGGTGGTACACGATCGCGTTCGTCCACCTGGCCGGGCACGC
>DATAFT010000592.1:0-1621 GCA_036257295.1 Thermoanaerobaculia bacterium | reverse complement strand
CGACGTTGGCGGAAGCGTTGGCGTCACTACAGGCCAAAGGCGGCGCGGCTGCCCCGTCGTCCGCTGAATCCGAGCTCGACGCCGAATCGCGCGCCAAGCTCGCGTCGTTGGGTTATCTCTCGAGCCGCTCTTCGTCCGGCGCGAAATCCGCGACCGGCGCCGATCCACACGACCGGGTCGCGCTCTTCCGCGCGTTCGAGGAAGCGCACTGGGCAACGCTCGGCGGCCGCCCGGCACAGGCCGCGCGTCTGCTCGAGCCGCTGGTCGAGAACGATCCCGAGAACGCGGTGTTTCGCGCCCACCTCGCGCGCGCCTACCGCGAGAACGGCGAGCCGGCCGCGAGCCTGCGCGAGTACCGCCGCGCGTTCGCGAGCTCGCCCGGCGACTCGCAGGTCGGTTACGAGCTCGCGCTCGCGCTCCAGGCGAGCGGGAACATCGAGGAGGCCACCACCGTATTGGCGGTAGTGCTGAAGTCCGACGCCGCGCGACCCGAGGCCCACAACGCGCTCGGCATCCTGCACTCGCTGCAGGGGCACGCCGACGAGGCGCGATCGGAGTTCGAACGGGCGCTCGCAATCGACCCCGACGACGCCGTCGTCCTCAACAACCTGGGCAACTCGCTGCGCGATCTCGCCCAGCCCGAGCCCGCGGCCTCCGCCTATCGGCGCGCGATCGCGCTGGCGCCCAAGTACGCCGAGCCGCTCAACGGGCTGGGCTCGGTGCTGGTGGCGCAGGGTCGGCCGGCCGAGGCGTTGCCGCTGTTCGAGCGCGCGCTCGAGCTCGCCCCCGATCGCCACGAAGTCCGTCTCAACCGCGCGGTGGCACTCGAGCTCTCGGGTGATCGCGCCGCGGCCATCCACGCCTATCGTGACTTCCTCGCCGCTGCCGAGTCCGATCCCCATTTCGCGGAGCAACGCGCGATGGCGATCGAGCTCGCGTCGCGCCTCGAGGAAAGAGCGTCTTCCGAGCCTTCTCGCAATTGACCGAAAGGAGAGAGAGAACGATGTTCAGGAAACTAGTTCGAACTGCGCCGATGGCGGTGGCGCTGGTGCTGGCGATGCTGGTGCCGGCGTCCGGCCTGCTGGCGCAGACCACGGGCGGCAACCTCGAAGGCCGCGCCACGCAGGAGACCAATGCCCTGCCCGGTGTGACGGTGACCGCGACCAACACCGCCACCGGCCTCTCGCGCACCGCGGTCACCGACGCCAACGGCGGCTACCGGTTCGCGGTCCTGCCTGCCGGCGACTACAAGCTGACTTTCACCATGAGCGGCTTCAGCGATCTCGCCATCGAGCAGGCCCACGTCAACGTCGGCAGCACCACGGTGGTCGACGCGTCGATGAAGGTGGCTGCGGTCGAAGAGACCATCACCGTCACCGCCGAAGCGCCACTGATCGCCACCGAGCCGTCGATCGGTACGGTCGTGAGTCAGACCGAGCTCGAGAACCTGCCGCTCAACGGCCGGCAGTTCGCCAACGTCGCGGTCCTCGCCCCCGGCACCGGCCTCTCGTACAACTCGGATCCCACCAAGCCGGGCCAGCTCACCGTGCTGCTCAATGGCGGCAACGGTCGCAACCTCAACTTCACCGTCGACGGCGGCGACAACACCGACGACACCATC
>DATAFT010000579.1:0-1771 GCA_036257295.1 Thermoanaerobaculia bacterium | reverse complement strand
TCGCCAGCTCTCCGACTGGTACAAAGGGCTCGCCAAGTACGAGCAGGACAAAGGCGAGCTCACGCCGGAAGACATCCAGCAGCTCCGCAGTCTCGGCTACCTCGACGGATGAACCGCGCCGTCCTCGGCGCCAACAGCATCAGGGCGGAGGCGTGCTAGTCAGCACGCGCTCCGCGCTCGAGCTCGTCGATCCACGCCCGCGCACTGGCGTCGCTCGGCGCGCGCCAGTCGCCGCGAGGGGACAGCGAGCCGCCGGTGCCCACCTTGGGCCCATTGGGCATCGCCGAACGCTTGTACTGACTCTGCTCGAAGAAGCGCTCGAGAAAAACGCCGAGCCAACGCTTGATGGCGGCCAGGTTGTAAGCGTGCCGCGCCGACGCCGGCAGGTCGTCGGGCCACACCCCGCGCTCGACGTCGCCCCAGGCGTGCAACGCCAGGTACGCCACCTTGCTCGGCCGGAAGCCGTAGCGGGTCAGGTAGTAGAGATGGAAGTCCTGGAGGTCGAACGGGCCGATCACATCCTCGGTGCGCTGGATCGTCTCGCGGTCGCCCTGCTTCGGCACCAGCTCGGGAGAGATCGCGGTGTCGAGGATCGACTGCAGTACAGCGGCGGTCGGCGCCTCGACGCGCTGGGTGGCGATCGACCACCGCACCAGGTGCTGGATCAGCGTCTTCGGCACCGACGCGTTGACGTTGTAATGCGACATCTGATCGCCGACGCCATAGGTGCACCAGCCCAGAGCCAGCTCCGACAGATCGCCGGTGCCGAGCACCAGCCCGCCATGCAGGTTGGCGAGCCGGAAGAGATGCGACGTGCGCTCGCCGGCCTGCACGTTCTCGAAGGTCACGTCGTACAACGCCTCGCCGCGCGCGAACGGGTGTCCGATGCGAGCGAGCATCGCGCGCGACGCCTCCGAGATGTCGATCTCGCCTGCGGTGACCCCCAAGCTGCGCATCAGCTCGCGAGCGTTCTCGAGCGTGTGAACGCTGGTTGCGAGTCCAGGCATGGTGTAGGCCAAGATGTCGCTGCGCGAGCGCCCGAGCAGGTCGAAGGTCTTGGTCGCCACCAGCAGGGCGTGGGTCGAATCGAGGCCGCCGGAGATGCCGATCACCACGCGCCCGATCCCGGTGGCCTCCAGGCGCTGCGCCAGTCCCTGTACCTGGATGCGATAGACCTCGTCGCAGCGCTCGTCGCGGCGGGCGCGATCGCTGGGCACGTAGGGAAAGCGCTCGACGCGGCGTTCGAGATCGAGCGTCCCCGCCGGCGCCTCGAACTCGAACGGAACCGTGCGGATGGCGGCGAGCCGCCCGTGGTGGTCGGCGATCGAATCCTGGAAGCTCGTCATCCGCATGCGGTCGAGCTCGAGCCTCTCGACGTCGATGTCGGCGAACGCGATCTGGCTGGCGATCGAGAACCGTTCGACCGCCGCCAACCGATGACCGTTCTCGAAGATCATGGCCTGGTTGTCCCAGGCCAGGTCGGTGGTCGACTCGCCGAAGCCGGCGCCGGCGTAGAGATAGGCGGCGATGCAGCGGCCGGAGTGCGACGCGCACAGCAGTTCGCGGTAGTCGGCCTTGCCGACGGCGGCATGGCTCGCCGACAGATTGCAGAGGATGGTGGCTCCCGCCATCGCTCCCCAGGCGCTGGGCGGCACCGGGACCCAGAAGTCCTCGCAGACCTCGACGTAGAACGAGAAGTCCGACCGGCCGCGAGCCCGGAAGACCGGCGCACCGAAGGGGACGGTCTGGCCGGCGAGGTCGATCTCCGTGC
>DATAFT010000561.1:0-2205 GCA_036257295.1 Thermoanaerobaculia bacterium | reverse complement strand
ACAAGTTCTCTCGAGTGCGCGATCTTGCGCACTCGAGTGGCCGCCGTCGCGCGGAGCGCGACAAGTTCTCTCGAGTGCGCGATCTTGCGCACTCGAGTGGCCGCCGTCGCGCGCAGCGCGACAAGAACCTGCTGATCCTCGGCAGCCGGGTCGCCGAGAGTCTGCCGGCGGCGGCGGGCGACGTGCGCGCCTTCGACGTCGAGAGCGGCGAGCTGGTGTGGATCTTCCGCACCATTCCCGAGAGCGGTCGAGCGGAAGCGGAGACCTGGCCCGCCGACGCGCGACGCACCCACGGCGGCGCCAACGCCTGGGCCGGCATGAGCCTCGACCAGGAGCGAGGCATCGTCTTCGTTCCGACCGGCTCCGCCGCTTACGACTTCTACGGCGGCGACCGACCCGGCTCGAACGTCTACGCCAACTCGTTGATCGCGCTCGACGCCGGAACCGGCCGTCTGCTCTGGTACCGCCAGCTCGTCCATCACGATATCTGGGACCGCGATCTGCCAGCGCCGCCCAACCTGGTGTCGATCGAGCGCGGCGGCCGCACGATCGCCGCGGTGGCGCAGATCACCAAGAGCGGCCACGTCTTCCTGTTCGACCGCGTGAGCGGCGAGCCGCTCCATCCGATCGAGGAGCGCCCGGTCCCCGCCTCCGATCTCGAGGGCGAGAGCGCGTGGCCGACGCAGCCGTTGCCGCTGCGCCCGCCGCCGTTCGCGCGACAGGAGCTGACCGAGGACAACCTGACGCGCCGTACCGCCGAGGCGCACGCCGCGGTGCTCGAGCGCTTTCGCCGGCTGCGCAGCGGCGGTCAGTTCGTGCCGCCCAGCCGCGAGGGCACCGTCGTCCTGCCCGGCTTCGACGGCGGCGGCGAGTGGGGAGGGGCGGCGTGGGACCCGGAGACCGGACTGCTCTACGCCAACGCCAGCGAGATGCCCTGGGTGCTCACCATGGTCGAGGTGGACGCACTAGCCAGCTCCGGCCGGACGCGCGGCGCTCTGCTCTACGCGCAGCACTGTGTCTACTGCCACGGCGTGGAGCGCGCCGGCGATCCGCTCGGCGTTCACCCCAGCCTCCTCGATCTGGGTTCGCGTCAGAGCCGCGACGAGACGCGGACGGTGATCAGCGGCGGGCGGCGCGCCATGCCCGCGTTCGCGTATCTGAGCGCCGACGAGATCGAGCTGCTGGTCGAGCTGCTACACCAACCCGCGAGCAGGATTGGGACGAGCGCCGATGCGGATGCCGCGCCACCAGCGAGGCCTGCGATCAACGCGCTCGAGCGACGGCTCTATGGAAGCGAAGGCCGCCGCTACAGCCGCTACGTCCACACCGGCTACTTGCGTTTCCTCGATCCCGGCGGCTATCCGGCGATCGCGCCGCCGTGGGGAACGCTCACGGCGATCGACCTCGAGCGCGGCGAGCTGCGCTGGCAGGTGACGCTGGGCGATCTGGCGGAGGCGCGGGCACCCGGCGATCCGCCGACCGGCGCGGAGAACTACGGTGGACCGGTGGTCACCGCCGGCGGGCTGGTGTTCATCGCCGCCACCAAGGACGAGAAGCTGCGCGCGTTCGACAAGCGAACCGGCGCGCTGTTGTGGACCACCGCGCTGCCGGCCGGTGGCTATGCGACCCCCGCGGTCTACGAAGCGGGCGGCCGCCAGTACGTGGTGATCGCGGCGGGTGGCGGGAAGATGGGTACCCGTTCGGGAGACTCGTACCTGGCCTACCGCCTCCCCTGACTCGCGGACCGAGTCGAGACGGCATCGCGCGTCCACCCCCCTTGGAACCTTCGCGATCGAAATCCGTCCTTAAGGGCAATGACGGACGACGAGACGGTCCGAAGGTCGCTCCTGCATACTCCTTCGACTGGCGGCCGGCGCGGAGCGGGCGGCCTCAGCCTGCGCTATGCCCTGCGCCGGCTGCGCCAGAGCCCAGGCTTCACGCTCACCGCGATCGCCTCGCTCGCGATCGGAATCGGCGCCAACACCGCGATCTTCACGCTGATCAACGCCATCCTGCTGCGGCAGCCGCCGATTCGCGAGCCCGAGCGCCTGGTCGACGTCTATCTATCCACGCCCGATTTCGAGTTCGGCACTCTCTCGAACCCCGACTTCCGAGATGCGCGCGACGGCGCCACCGGCCCCGGCCGCCCGCTTGAGTCGATCTCGGCGACACGCTACGCGCTGGCGGCGGTCGAGCGCGGCAACG
>DATAFT010000515.1:0-2487 GCA_036257295.1 Thermoanaerobaculia bacterium | reverse complement strand
GCGGCGTGCGCACTCTCTGGCAGCAGCCGCCGGAGGAGGAGACGGCGGAGGAGGACACGCCGAAGCCCCCGACCGACGGCGACAGCGAGGTCGAAGACGACGGCGAAGAGCGACCCACCGGTCCGCTCGAGATCACCTCGGCCGAGATGAGCTACAGCGAGTCCGAGGCTCTGCTGGTCTACACCGGCGCGGTGAAGGCGGTGCAGGACTGGACCACCCTCAACTGCGACCGCATGACCGTCGTGCTCGAAGAGGACGGCAGCGGCACCGAGGAGATCCAGTGCGAGACCGCGGTGCGCATCGTCGACTCGCGCAACCAACGCACGCTCGAAGGCGATCGGGCGATCTACTATCCCGAGGTGCCCGAGGTCGAGGTCTTCGGCGATCCGCTCACGATGCAGGACGCCGCCGGCAACAAGGTCGAAGGCGGCCGCCACTTCGTCTACGACCTCGAGAGCGGCAGCTCTCGTCTCACCGCCGCCAAGGCCGACGCCGGTCGATGACGGTTCGCGAGGCCGCTCCGGTCCGCCTGCGCGCCACCGGGCTGCGCAAGGTCTATCGCGGCCGCGCCGCGGTGGACGGCGTGTCGATCGAGATCGGCCTCGGCGAAGTGGTCGGACTGCTCGGCCCCAACGGAGCGGGCAAGACCACCACCTTCTACATGGTGGTGGGACTCACGCCGCCCGACGAAGGGAGCGTCCTGCTCGGCGACGAGGACATCACCAGCCTGCCGATGTACCTGCGGGCGCGGCGCGGCATCAGCTACCTGCCGCAGGAGCCATCGGTCTTCCGCAAGATGACGGTGGAGGACAACCTCCGCGCGATCTTCCAGACCCTCGATCTGACGCCGCCGGAACGGCGCCGGCGCACCGAGGAGCTGATCCAGGACTTCGGGCTGGAGCGCGTGCGCCGCAACACCGGCTACACCCTGTCCGGCGGCGAGCGCAGGCGCGTCGAGATCGCGCGCGCGCTCGCGATCAGCCCCAGCTATCTGCTGCTCGACGAGCCGTTCGCGGGGATCGATCCGATAGCGGTCGAGGACATTCAAGGTATCATTGAACACTTGAAGGCGATGGGGATCGGCGTCCTGATCACCGACCACAACGTGCGAGAAACCTTGAAGATCACGGACCGGGCGTACATCATCAACAACGGGCGCATCCTGCGCAGCGGCGACCCCTCCGCGCTCGCCGACGACCCCGAGGTGCGCAAGGTGTACCTCGGCGCCGAGTTCCGTCTCTAGACAGCTCCGCCATGGCTCTCGAGCAAAAACTATCGCTCAAGCTTTCCCAAAAGCTGGTGATGACGCCGTCGCTGCAGCAGGCGATCAAGCTGCTGCAGATGACGCGGTTGGAGCTCGAGGGGGCGCTCACCCAGGAGCTGATCGAGAACCCGGTGCTCGAGGAGCGCGAGGACACGCCGGAGGAGACCGAAGCGGCGGCCGTGGCGGACGGCGCTACTACGGAGCAACCGCCGGCGCCGGAGGTGGCTCCGCCCGAGACCGCCGAGCGCGAGCGCGACCCGATGGACGAGATCGACATCGAGGCGTACTTCCGCGACTTCTGGGACAGCTCGTCGGCGCCCAACACCTACGAGGAGCGCGAGGGCTCCGGCCTCGAGAACCGCCTGACGCGCGAGCCCGATCTCTACGACCACCTGCTGTGGCAGCTCCACATGTCGGACGCCCCGCCGGCGCTGCGCGAGACCTGCGAGCTGCTGATCGGCAATCTCGACCCCGACGGTTTCCTGGTCGCCAGCTTCGACGAGATCCGGTCGATGACCGACGGCAACGGCGCCGAGCCCTGCACCGAAGAGCACGTCCAGCAGGCGATCGCCTTCCTGCAGTCGTTCGATCCGCCAGGCGTCGGCTGCCGCAATCTCCAGGAGTGTCTGCTGCGCCAGCTCGAGGCGCGCGAGATGGGCGACCCCGCCCTCCCGTACCGCATCGTGCGCGACCACTGGGACCTGTTCCTGCGCCGCCAGTTCCAGGCTCTGGCGAAAGCGCTCGACGTCACCATGCGCGACCTCGAGCCCGCGGTAGAGATCATCCGCGCGCTCGACACCCACCCCGGCCGCAAGTACTCGACCGAGCGCGCGCACTACGTCGAGCCCGACGTGATGATCGTCAAGGTGGGCGACGAGTACATCATCCAGCTCAACGACGACGGCCTGCCGCGGCTCCAGGTCTCCAAGCGCTATCGCCAGCTCCTGCACACGTGGCGCGCCGAGAAGCGTCAGTCCGAAGCGCAGGCTTTCATCAAGGAGAAGATGCGCTCGGCGATCTGGCTGATCAAGAGCCTCGATCAACGCCAACGCACCCTCTCCAAGGTGGCCGAGTCGATCGTGCGCCAGCAGCGCGACTTCCTCGACCGCGGCATCGACCATCTCAAGCCGATGGTCCTGCGCGACGTTGCCGAGGACATCGGCATGCACGAGTCGACGGTGAGCCGCGTGGTCTCCAACAAGTACATCCACACGCCGCGCGGC
>DATAFT010000512.1:0-6114 GCA_036257295.1 Thermoanaerobaculia bacterium | reverse complement strand
GTGGTGGTGATCGAGCACAGCCTCGATCTGATCGCGCGCGCGGACTGGATCGTCGACCTCGGCCCGGGGGGCGGTGAGCACGGGGGCGAGCTGCTGTTCTCAGGGCCCCGCGCGCGTTTCCTCGAAAGCGCCGACAGCCCCACCGCCAGCGAGTTGCGACGGTTTCTCGAGAGATAGCGGACGAACGTTGGGTGCTGTTGCCCGTGTTAAAGTTCGGAGCCCGCCTCCAGGAGATCGCAATGCCGCCGCGCCGGTTGACCAAGGGAATCGA
Organism: Thermoanaerobaculia bacterium; assembly: GCA_036257295.1. Lineage (GTDB taxonomy): Bacteria > Acidobacteriota > Thermoanaerobaculia > Multivoradales > Multivoraceae > DATAFT01. Next base: position 5,843 of record DATAFT010000512.1, on the reverse strand, counting down.
GGAAGAGGTCTATACCGGCACCTGGCAGGGCGAGGTGGTGGGGCTGTCGCATCGGGTGGCGGCGGCCTTTCCTGGTTTCACCACCGAGCCCGACGCGCGCAACGTCGAGTTCACCACCGATCCGTACCGCGACTACGAGGTGCTGCTGTCGCGGCTGATGACCAAGCGGTGTCAGCTCCGCCGCTACCTGCGCGAAATCGGCGAGTTCACGCTGATCCCCGGCTCGACCATCCCGTTGGGGAACACCCGCGAGTTCCACCTGTCCGATCCGAACAATCCGTACTACGTCTTCATCCGCGACACTTATGGGACCAACGTGGTGACCGCGAGCCATCACGTCAACGTCGGCGTCGAGGATCCCGACGATCTGTTTCGCGCCTACCGGGTGCTGCGCAGCGAGGCGTCGATGTTCCTGGCGCTGACGGCGGCGTCGCCGTTCCTCGGGGGCGAGACCACCGGATTCCACTCGTCGCGTTGGGGGCTCTTCCCGAAGACCCCGCGCTCGGTGCCTTTCTTCGCCCGCCACGACGAGTTCACCAGCTGGGTCGAAGCGCGGCTCGCCGACGGCACCATGTACAACCCGCGCCACCTGTGGATCTCGGCGCGGCCCAACGGTCCCGCGAGCCCCTACAACCTCAACCGGCTCGAGCTGCGGATCTGCGAGCGTACCTCCTGCCCGCGGCTGCTGTTGGCGGTGACGGCGTTCCTCGAGGCGCGGGTGTGGGAGGTGCTCGAGGACGCCGATCTCGATCCGCTGCGCCGAGCGAGCAGCGCGGACCTCGAGGCGATGGCCGACGCCAACGAAGCGGCGGTGGCGCGCTCGAGCCTCGACGCCACGGTGACCGATTGGAGCAGCGGCCGCACGGTGGTCGCGCGCGACTGGATCCTGCAGCGTCTGGCGGCGCAGGAGCCGACCGCGAAGGATCACGGCCTGACGCAGTACCTCGGCCCCATCGCAGAGACCGCCGAGGAAGGCAACCAGGCGCAGCGTTGGCTCGAGCTCCTCGGCAAGGGTTGGACGGTGGAGCGCGTCGTCATCGACGCGGTGGCGGAAGCGGCCGAGATCGACAAAGCGGTAATGGGCGCCGAGTGCGCCTAGCTACGGGAATGGTGTTTACCATTCCCTTCGCTAGGCTTGTTCTTGTCGCGCTGACGCGCGACGGCGGTCACTCGGCCGCGCGCAAGAGCGCGCGCCCGAGAGGGGTTGGCGCGGAGGACCGCGCGGCTTCGCCGGGATCGAAATGTTGAAAGCCCGCGCCGCGGTCGCCTGGGAACCTGGTAAACCGCTCCAGATCGAAGACGTCGAAGTCGATGGCCCCAAGGCCGGTGAGGCCCTGGTGCGGATCGTCGCCACCGGCGTCTGTCATACCGACGCCTTCACGCTCTCGGGCGACGATCCCGAGGGAGTCTTCCCTTGCATCCTCGGCCACGAAGGCGGGGGCGTGGTGGAGGAGGTCGGCGCTGGCGTGACCTCGGTGAAGCCCGGCGACCACGTCATCCCGCTCTATACGCCCGAGTGCGGCCGCTGCGAGTTCTGCCGCTCGGGGAAGACGAACCTGTGCCAGGCCATTCGCGCCACGCAGGGACGTGGCCTGATGCCCGACGAGACCAGCCGCTTCAAGAGCGGCGGCAAGACGATCCACCACTTCATGGGCACCAGCACGTTCTCCGAGTACACGGTGCTGCCCGAGATCGCGCTGGCCGTGGTCAGCCGGGAGGCGCCGCTCGAGAAGGTTTGCCTGCTCGGCTGCGGAATCACCACCGGGATCGGCGCGGTGCTCAACACCGCGAAGGTCGAGCCCGGCTCGACGGTTGCCGTGTTCGGGCTCGGCGGCGTGGGCCTGTCGGTGGTGCAGGGCGCGGTGATGGCGCAGGCGGGCCGCATCCTCGCGGTCGACGTCAACGCGTCGAAGTTCGAGTTGGCGCGACAGCTCGGCGCCACCGACTGCGTCAACCCGCGCGACTACGATCGTCCGATCCAGCAGGTGATCGTGGACCTGACCGGGGGCGGCGTCGACTACTCGTTCGAAGCGGTCGGCAACGTCGAGCTGATGCGCTCGGCGCTCGAGTGCTGCCACAAGGGCTGGGGACAGTCGATCATCATCGGCGTGGCCGGCGCCGGCCAGGAGATCCGCACCCGCCCGTTCCAGCTCGTCACCGGCAGGGTTTGGAAGGGCAGCGCGTTCGGCGGCGTCAGGGGGCGCACCCAGCTCCCCGGGATGGTGGAGCAGGCGATGCGCGGCGAGATCCGCATCGATCCCTTCATCACGCATCGCATGGCACTGGAAGACATCAACCGCGCGTTCGACCTCATGCACGAGGGCAAGAGCATTCGAACCGTGGTGACGATGTCATCCGCCGCGCCGTCCTCGGCGCCGAGAGCATGACTAGCGGAGCGAATGGTAAACCCCATTCGCGGAGCTAGCGGACCATGGAAGAGACCTCCTCGAGCAAGTGCTTCGGCGGACAGCAGAAGTTCTTCACCCACACCTCCGAGGTGCTGGGCTGCGAGATGAACTTCGCGGTGTTCGTGCCTCCGGCGGCGGAGAAGGCTCCGTGCCCGATCCTCTACTGGTTGTCGGGCCTCACCTGCACCGAGCAGAACTTCGTCACCAAAGCGGGAGCGCAGCGCGCCGCGGCGGAGAACGGGTTGATCGTGGTGGCGCCAGACACCAGCCCACGCGGGACCCAGGTGCCCGACGTCGCCGACCCCTACCTCGGCTGCGGCGCCGGGTTCTACGTCAACGCCACGCAGGCGCCGTGGCGCGACTACTACCTGATGCACGACTACGTCGCCCAGGAGCTTCCGGCGCTGGTGGAGTCTGCGTTCCCGGTGGCGAAGGACAAGCGCGGCGTGCGCCGCGGGATCTCCGGCCACTCGATGGGAGGCCACGGCGCGATCGTGGTCGCTCTGCGCAATCCCGGCCGCTACCGCTCGCTGTCGGCGTTCGCGCCGATCGCGACGGCATCGCGCTCGCCGTGGGGGCAGAACGCGTTCCTGCACTACCTGGGCGACGACCGCGCGACCTGGGAGGAGTGGGACGCCTCACTCCTGGTGCGCAACGCCGAAGAGAAGCTGCCGATGCTGGTCGATCAGGGCGAGCAGGATCCCTTCCTGCTCGATCAACTCAAGCCCAGCGTGCTGCAGATGGCGTGCGCGCTGGCCGAACATCCGCTCAAGATGCGGCTACATCCGGGCTACGACCACAGCTACTTCTTCGTGGCGAGCTTCATCCAGGAGCACCTGGAGTATCACGCGGCGGCGTTGGGAGCGTGATCGAGCGGTGACCACGCCGCGGTCCTCGGGAGGAGGCTGCTAGACGTCGATCCGCCGCGTGCCCTCGAAGTGGGTCGCGAGCCTCGCCAGCGCAATCGCTCCCAACGACAGTCCGAAGTCGCGCAGGGCGATGTCGTAGTAGTTGCCCATCATCAGCAAGTTGACGATGATGCCCCACAGCCAGGCCGCGACCACGTAGCCGCCGATCCGGGGCGCCACCGCCACCAGAATGCCCGCGGCGATCTCGATCACGCCGACGATCATCAAGAAGGTGCCGGCGTCGACCGGCAGCGCCTGCGCCACCGCCGGGGCGAGGTAGTGGTTCCACTCGACCAGGAGGTGCATGAACTTGTCGAGCCCGGCCACGATCGGCAGCAGGGCGAAGCCGACGCGCAGGATGCTGTAGGCCTGATGGGCGGGACGCTCGGCCACCACCAGCGCGCGCCCGCCGAGGGTGACCGTTCCAGGTGTATCGAGTACATGTGCCATTGCAGTTTCCTCCACGAAACGTGACCCCCGTGAACGCGCGAACGTCCACTTCGAGCCTTGCGGCATAGGACAGCAAGTGCCGTGCCCGCGACGCGCTCGGCGCCGATCGGACGTCAGGCGCGGACGGTCACTTGACCCGCGCTTCGACTGGAACTTCGCGGAAGGCGTGGAGCATCAGCAGATCGATGACCCGGTTCGAGTAGCCCCACTCGTTGTCGTACCAGGCCACCACCCTGGCCCAGCCGTCGCCGGCCTGGGTCGAGAGCGCGTCGAAGATCGAGGAGTGCGAGTTGCCGACGATGTCGGTCGAGACCAAGGCTTCCTCGCTGTACTCGACGATGTTGCGCAGCGGTCCGGCCGCCGCGTCGCGCACCGCGGCGTTGACCTCGTCGCGTGACGGTGTCGAGCGCAGCTTGCAGGCCAGATCGACCACCGAGCCGTCCGGCACCGGCACCCGCATCGCCAACCCGTCGAGCTTGCCCTTGAGGCGCGGTAGCACCTTGCCGACGGCCTTGGCCGCGCCGGTGGTGGTCGGGATGATGTTCTCGGCCGCGGCGCGGCTGCGGCGCAGGTCTTTGTGTGGCACGTCGGCGAGGCGTTGGTCGTTGGTGTAGGCGTGCACCGTGGTCATCAGCCCCGATTCGATCTCGAACGAGTCGTCCAGGATCTTGGCGATCGGCGCCAGGCAGTTGGTGGTGCACGACGCGTTCGACACCAGACGGTGCTCGGGAAGGAGTGTCGCGTCGTTGACTCCGACGACGATCATGGCGTCGATCTCGTCGCGCGCCGGCACGGTGAGGATCACTTTCTTGGCGCCGGCGGCGAGGTGCTTCTCGAGGTCGGCGCGGCGGGCGAACACCCCGGTCGACTCGATGACGAAGTCGACGCCGTTCTTGCCCCAGGGGATGGCCGCCGGATCGCGCTCGGCGGTCATCAGGACCTTGCTCTTCTTGCGACCGTCGACGTAGAGGTAGTCCGGGTCGTAGCCCACCTCGCCCGGAAAGACGCCCATCACGGTGTCGTACTTGAGCAGGTAGGCGAGCTGCGCGTTGTCGAACAGGTCGTTGATCACGACGACCTCGATGTCGTCGCGCTCGTGGACGATGCGGAACACGGTGCGTCCGATCCGCCCGAAGCCGTTGATGCCGATCCTCACCGCGGTCATGCCGCCGCCTCCCGATCGAGCAGCCCGAAGCGCTGCATCAGGTCGACGGCGCGGTGGGCGTAGCCCCATCCGTTGTCGAACCACACCAGCGTCTTCGACACGCGCTCGCCGAGCACCATGGTGCCGTCGCCGTCGAAGGTGCCGGAGTAGGAGCTGTGGATGATGTCGCTCGACACCAGCGGCGCGTCCTCGTAAGCCAGGATGCCGGGGAACCGGCCGGACGCGCCGGTGCGGATCACTTCGTTGATCGCGGTCTTGGTCACCGGACGCCGGTGCCAGCACACCATGTCGACCACCGACCCGTTGGGCACCGGCACGTTGATCGCAAGGCCGCGGATCCGGCCGCGCAACGCCGGCAGCAGTCCTTCGAGGATCTGCGGCGCGTTGGTCTCCTGCGGAATGATGTTCTCGGCGGCCGCGCGCCCGGTGCGCAGGTCCTCGGTGGGCACATCGGCGAGGCGCTGCTGGTTGGTGTAGGCGTGCACCGACGACAGGAACACGCGCTCGATGCCGAACGCCTCCTCGAGCAGCCGCAGCACCGGAGCGGCGGCGTGAGCCGTGCACGACGAGTTGGAGACGATGCGGTGCTCGGGGCGCAGATCGCCGTCGTTGATGCCGACCACCACCGTGAGGTCGGGCGCGTCCGTCGCCGGGCTGCACAGCAGCACGCGGCGGGCGCCCATCTCGAGGTGGCGCTCGAGCTCGCGCCGCGAGCGCGGGCGGCTGGTGGCCTCGACCACGACGTCGACGCCGAGATCGCCCCAGCGCACGTCGCCCGGTTTCTGCCCGGCCAGCAGTCGCACCTGGCGTCCCCAGGCGTAGAGGTTGCCTTCGCGAACGGACACTTCGTCGGGGAAGCGGCCGAGGATGGTGTCGAAGCGCAGCAGGTACTCGAGCGCTGCCGGATCGGCG
>DATAFT010000152.1:0-1951 GCA_036257295.1 Thermoanaerobaculia bacterium | reverse complement strand
GGCGCCAGTAGCGGCACCTGGTCCACCACCTCGATCCCGATCGACGAGTAGACGAAGGCGTCCACCTTCTTGGGGTTGTTGGTGAGGAGGCGGATGCGGGTCAACCCCAGATCGCGCAGGATCTGGAGCCCCACCATGTAGTCGCGCGGATCGGCGCGGTAGCCGAGCGCTTCGTTGGCCTCCACCGTGTCGAGTCCCTCGTCCTGGAGCTGGTAGGCGCGCAGCTTCTCGATCAGGCCGATGCCGCGGCCTTCCTGCGGCAGGTAGACCAGGACGCCGGCGCGCTCCTCGCCGATGCGCTGGAGCGCGATCTCGAGCTGATCTCCGCAATCGCACCGCAGCGAGTTGATGAGATCGCCGGTGAGGCAGGACGAGTGCATGCGCACCAGCGGCGCGTCGACGGCGGTGGGGTCGCCGAACACGAAGGCGACCGGCTCCTGGGTTTCGTGATCGACGCGGTAGCCGATCACGCGTCCGTTGCCGTAGTGCGTCGGCAGCTCGGCATCGGCGCCGGGAACGCGGTGCACGAGCTGCTCGCGCTCGCGGCGGTAACGGATGACGTCCTCGATCGAGACGATCGGCATCGAGAACTCCTCGGCGAGGGCCTGGAGCTCGTCGGCGCCGGCCATGCCGTGGCCCTCGCGGCTGCAGATCTCGCACAGCACGCCCGCCGGGGCGAGACCGGCGAGCCGGGCGAGATCGACGGTCGCCTCGGTGTGGCCGGCGCGACGCAGCACGCCGCCTTCCTTCGCCACCAGCACGAACAGGTGGCCCGGGGTGCGGAAGTCCTCGGGCTGGGAGCGTGGATCGAGGATCGCGTGGACCGTGCGGGCGCGCTCGGCGGCGCTGATGCCGGTGTGGCAAGTGCGGTGATCGACCGGGATGGTGAACGGGGTGCCGGTCGGCGAGGTGTTGTTCTCGACCATCAACGAGAACCCCTTCTCCTGGGCCAGGCTCGGGTGCACCGGCATGCAGAAGAGGCCGCCGCCCTGCCGGGTCATGAAGTGCACGATCTCGGGCGTCACCTTCTCCGCGGCGCAGATGAAGTCGCCCTCGTCCTCGCGATCGGCGGCGTCGACCACGATCACCATGCGCCCCGCGGCGATCGCCTCGATCGCCTCCTCGACGGAGGCCAGGGGATGGTCGGCGCGCGCGCCTCGTTTCGGCTTGGCGACCGCTGAAGTGGCCGGCGCCTCGGACCGTCGCACGCGAACGGCGTTCCAGGCGGCGGTGGCGAGCACCTGCGTGGCGCGCCGCGGATCGCCCTGCTCGCCTCCGGCCAGCCACCGACCCATGTACTCGAGCGTCGGTCCCATCGCCACCGGCGTGAAGAGGTCGCGCGGCAGACGCGTCACCTCGCCGCGCTCGATGAACGGAAGCAGCCAGGCGGCGACCTCGCCGTGAAACGCCTGGTTCATCGTTTCCAGCTCCGACTCGACCGCGGCCAGAAACTCGCCCTGGCGATGCTGGCTGAGGAAGCGCGCCCAGTCCGGATGACGCACCACCCAGTCGATGTGGTGCCCGACCATGGCGCGGATCCCCCGCTCCGCGGTGGCGTGGCGCTGGAGCTCCGCCAGCAGCCCCTGCTGGTAGTCGCGCGACCCCTCGAGGTAGAGCGCCGCGGCGAGCTGGTCCTTGCCGGCGAAGTGGTGGTAGACGCTCCCGGTCGACACCCCGGCTTCGGTGCAGATGTCGCCCATCTTGGTCTCGGCCAGGCCGGCGCGGTTGAAGCAGCGCAGGGCGGCGTCGAGGATCTGGCGGCGGCGGACCCCGGTGGCGGCGGCGCGGGACGTGGCGGCTGTACTCATGACTAGAATAATGTTCTAGAATCACCCGATCGTCAAGGGTCGCTCGAGCGCCAGCACGGGAAACCGTCGAGTATCATCAGATCCTTCGATTGAGGAGGCCTCGGTGCGTGACAATCCGCTCGAAGAACGAAAGAAGGGTCTCG
>DATAFT010000431.1:0-2461 GCA_036257295.1 Thermoanaerobaculia bacterium | reverse complement strand
TGCTTCTGCTCGTCACAGATACTCGAGTCGCAGCGCGCCGAGGCTGAAAAGAAGGGGCAAGGATTCCTCTATCCACGCACCTGCTTCGAGCTCGAGCGGGGCCAGGTCGAGGGCCGCATCGCGAGCGGCGAGCCGCACATCATCCGCTTCCTGATGCCGCGCGAGAACACGCGCTTCAACGACCTCTTGCGAGGCGAGGTCGACGTGCCGCCCGACGCGCTCGACGACTTCATCCTGCTGCGCTCGGACGGCTCGCCGACCTATCACCTTAGCGTGGTGAGTGACGACATCGACATGGGCATCACTCATGTGGTGCGCGGCGACGATCATCTGTCCAACACCCCGAAGCACATCCGGCTGTTCGAGGCGCTGGGCGCGCCGGTGCCGGTGTTCGCGCACCTGCCGCTGGTTCTCGGCGAGGACAAGAAGAAGCTGTCGAAGAGCTCGGGCGCGGTGTCGGTCGAGGAGTTCCGCGAGCAGGGCATCCTGCCGCAGGCGCTCTTCAACTACTTGGCGCTGCTGTCGTGGACGCCGCAGGGCACGGACGCGGAGCTGCTGAGCAAGGAGCAGATGGCGCCGCTGTTCCAGATCGAGCGACTGTCGGCGTCGGCGTCGGTGTTCGATACCACGAAACTCCAGTGGTACAACGGACGCTACATCTCGACGCTGCCGATCCAGGAGCTGCTGCACTACCTGCGACCGTTCCTCGATCGCACCGGGGTTCGCGTCGGCGACGAGGCGCGACTCGAGCGCGCGGTCGAGCTCCATCGCACGCGGCCGCGCACGCTGGTCGAGCTGGCGGCGGCGGTCAAGCCCTACTTCGTTGACACGCTGCAGTACGAAAACGGGATCACAAAGGAATTCGCCGGCCAGAACGATCTGCCGTCACTCCTCGGCGCGCTCAAGGGCAAGTTCGCGCAGGCGCAGCCCTGGGACAAGGACGCGCTCGAGAAGGCGTTGCGCGAGCTCGCGGAGGAGCGCGGCGTCAAGGCCGGCGCCTTGATTCATCCGGTGCGCATGGCGGTGACCGCGAGCAAGGTGGGCCCCGGGCTCTTCGACGTGCTCGAGGTGATGGGGAAGGAAGGTACCTTCAAGCACCTCAACGCGTTCATGGCGGCGTTGCGCGGCAGCGTCGCGCACTGACGCCGGCTCCCCCGCACCCGTTCACGCCGGCAGCTCGTTGACAGCGCGCCAGGCCTCGTCGATCGCACAGTCGAGATAGGCGCGCGCCCCGGCGTCGGAGTTGGCGATCGTGATGCGGCCGACCGGCTTGCGCCCAACCAGATGCGGCGCCTCGCCTTGGGCGAACTCTTCGTCGCCCGCCGCGTAGCCGTGGGCCCAGCGGTTCACCGTCAGCGCTGCGATGTCCGTCGCCGGATCGAAACCGCCGGCGCCGAGCATGCCCGCCAGATGCGCGCGAACCTCCCGTTCGATGTCCTCGAACTTCGTCTCCAGCAGCGTGCGGCGGCCTTGGCGATGCTGATCGGGCGCTGGCAGGCCGGGGCGGCGCGGCTCCCAGTCCATGTGCACCACGATCGGCTGGTCCGGCGCCGAGGAATAAGAGTAGTCGCCGAGACTGACCGGGAAATCGAGATAGGCGTAGTGATGCCAGCGGCCGGGACTGTAGACCGCGCCGATGCCCAGCTTCTCGAACGCGCGCCAGTTCGCTAGCGCGACGTTGGTGTAGACCAGCGGCGACTTCACCAGCTTGCGCAGCGCCTCGCCCTGGCTCGCCGGCACGTCCGGGCAGAGGAAGGGGATCACCATGTTGTAGCAGGCCATCACGCAGCGGTTGGCGCGCACGCGCTCGACTCGGCCGTGGCGGACGTAGATCACCTCGACCTGCGTCGCGGTCGCCGGCGGACCGTCGTGGGCGACGCGCACGACCGTGCTCGAGAGACGGAGGCGAGTCGGCGCGCCCTCGATGTCGAGCCGGTCGTAGCGAGCGCGCGATGTCACGACGTCTTCCATCGTCGTGCCGGGGAGGGCGTCGGGGACGAGGCGCCGCACCAGAAGGCGCGCCACCGACGCGTTGCCGTCGGGGAAGTGATGGATGTAGGGCTCGCCGAGGTCGGCCGCGGCCTTGGCCCCGTCCGGAAGCGGCAGCCCGAAGTAACCGGCGTACGCGGCCGGAATTGCGTCGATCCCGACGCAGGCGAGCGGCGCGGGAATGCCGTCGAAATATTTGAGAGCCTGCGGATGGACGACACCGACTCGCGCGAGCAGCGCGGCGTACGAGAGTCGTTCGCCACTCCACGACTTCCAATCCGGGAACCGGCGCCCCGCTTCTCCGGTGTAGAGCGACTGGATCTGCCTGCGCGCTTCCTCGTCGATCGGGAAGCTCGCGACGGCCTGCGCGGTCGGCGGCGCCGCGGGGTCGACCGGAATCCAGGACTCGAGACCGGGACTCTGATGGCGCACCACGCGATCGGCGCCGAAGGTGTCGGCGTCGAAGTAGATC
>DATAFT010000415.1:0-4164 GCA_036257295.1 Thermoanaerobaculia bacterium | reverse complement strand
GATCCCTACTTCATCGAGAAGAAGCTCTATCCCAACGTCGACTTCTACAGCGGCATCCTCTACCGCGCGATGGGCATTCCCACCAACATGTTCACGGTGATGTTCGCGCTCGGCCGCCTTCCCGGCTGGATCGCCCACTGGAAGGAGATGAAGGCGGATCCGGACAACCGCATCAACCGTCCGCGTCAGATCTACATCGGCGAGCGGGAGCGCGCGTTCGTTCCCTTAGAGGAACGGTCGTAGCGCCGGGATCGTGTCAGCGAACCCAGAACGCGAACGCTTCCTCCGCCATCTCAGGCAACGCGGCCTCCGACTGACTCGCGAGCGCACCGCGCTCTTCGACGAGATCTTCTCGCAGCACGGCCATCTCGACGCCGAGGCGCTGCTCCGTTCGATGAAGGCGCGCGGCATCAAGACCTCGCGCGCCACCGTGTACCGCAACCTCGACCTGCTGGTCGAGTGCGGCGTGGTGCGCAAGCAACAGCTCGGCGGCAGCCGCCACCTCTACGAGCACGTGCACGCGGGACAGCGCCACGACCACCTGTTCTGCCGCGAGTGCGGGCGCGTGGTCGAGTTCGTGAGCCCCGGCATCGAGGCGATGCAGAACGAGATCTGTCGCGCGCACGGCTTCGAGCCGAGCGTGCACAGTCTTCAGATCACGGGTCTGTGCCGGGACTGCGCGGCGGGCCGACCGCGAGCCGCGCCCATCGCCGCTTCCCCACCTTGAGCAGATAGGGCTCGCCGCGAGCTGGCAGCTCGGCGAACGGGTCGGTGGTCTTCTCGCCGTCGATCGTCACCGCGCCCTGGCCCAGCAGGCGCCGCGCCTCCGACTTGCTGGGCGCGAGTCCGGCGGCGGCCACCATCGCCTGGAGCGGTTGACCGGCGGCGACCTCGATGGTCGGCACGTCCTCGGGTGTGCCGCCGCCGCCGAAGACGGTCTCGAACTCGTGCTCGGCCTCGCGCGCCGCCGCTTCGCCGTGGAACTGCGCGGCCAGGCGGCGCGCCAGCTCCATCTTGACCGCCTTGGGGTTGAGCTCGCCGCTCTCGCAGCGACGGCGGCGGTCCGCGATCTCGGTTTCCGACAGCTCCGTCAGGAGCGTGAGCCAGTCCCACAACAGCGCGTCCGGAATCGACATGGTGCGGCCGTAGATCTGGCGCGCCGCGTCCTCGACCGCGATCGCGTTGCCCAGGCTCTTCGACATCTTCTCGGTGCCGTCGGTGCCCACCAGCAGCGGGTTGGTGATCACCACCTGCGGCTCGAGCCCGCGCTCCTTCATGAGCTGGCGGCCGACCAGCAGATTGAAGAGCTGATCGGTGCCGCCGAGCTCGACGTCGGCGCCGAGCGCGATCGAGTCGTAGCCCTGGGCCAGGGGATAGAGCAGCTCATGGATGCTGATCGGTTGGTGCGTCGCCAGTCGGGTGCGGAAATCCTCGCGCTCGAGCATCCGCGCCAGCGTGTAGGAGCCGGCCAGGCGCACCATGCCCTCGGCGCCGAGCTCGCCGAGCCAGCGGCTGTTGAACTCGATCTCGGTGCGGTCGCGATCGAGTATTCGGTACACCTGACGCGCGTACGTCTCGGCGTTCCTGGCGACCTCCTCGCGGCTCAGCTGCGGGCGGGTCACCTTCTTCCCCGAGGGATCACCGATCATCGCCGTGAAGTCGCCCATCACGAAGACGACGCGGTGTCCCATCTCCTGGAAGTGGCGCATCTTGCGCAGCAGCACGGTGTGCCCCAAGTGGAGATCGGGCGCGGTGGGATCGAAACCCACCTTGACCACCAGCGGCTTGCCGCTCGCCCGCGAGCGCTCGAGCTTGGCGCGGAGCTGGTCCTCCTCGACCAGGTCGACCGCGCCGCGGCGCAGGAGCGCGAGCTGCTCCTCGACGGGTGGAAAATGACCGGACATCGGGCCCGTGAGACTAACAGGCGCCGGGGAGGAGCGTCCCCTCGGCCACCAGCCGCGCCTCACCGGCGAGCTCCCAGCGCTTGACCTTGGCGTCGTCGGTCTCACCCAGGACCTCGAGGGTGAAGCCGCCGCGCGTCAGCGCCCGGATCGGAAGCTCGGCGAGGCCGGCGGCGAGCGCCGCAGCGGCGGTGGCCAGCACGCCGGTGCCGCACGCCAGCGTCTCGCCTTCGATGCCGCGCTCGAAGCTGCGGATGGTGAGGTCGTGGCGCCCGCGCATCTCGACGAAGTCGACGTTGGCTCCCTCGGGGCCGAGGTCGCGGTGACGGCGCAGCGCCGGCGACCAGTCGTCGAGCGGAACCGACTCGACCGGCTGGTCGCGGAAGCACACCAGGTGTGGAACTCCAACTCGAGCGAGCCAACCCGTGAACGCGCCGTCAGGGGTGACGAGCGTCGTCTTCGAGGGCGGCTCGGGCAGCGGGGCCTCGACCGCCACCGCGCCCGATGCGAGGCGCCGCGCGGCGAGCTCGCCGGCGCCGGTGCGCACGGTCACCCGATCGCTCGACCAGCCGAGCTGGAAGGCGAGCTGCGCCGCGCAGCGCGTGCCGTTGAGACAGAGCGCCGCCTCGCCCCCGTCCGAGTTCCAGTAACGCATCTCGACCGCCTGCGGGCGCAGACGGTGCAGCGTGAACACACCATCGGCGCCGAGCGAGATGCCGCGGCGGCACCACGCCCGGATGGCTCCCTCCGCCGGCGCCTCGACCGGCTCGACCAACGCGATGAAGTCGTTACCGCAACCCGACATCTTGATGAACGACGTCATGCCTTATCGGGGTGTCGCGGTGGCGGGCTCGCTCTTGGCGCTCTCGTTCTCCTCGCGATCGACCGCGCTGACGCGATAGCCGTAGGTGACGCCGGCGCGCACCTGATCGTCGGTGTGGTCGGTGCCGGCTCCGGGATCGCGCGGCAGCTCGACTTCGGCGCCCCCGTTCTCCTGCCGATAGAGGCGGTAGCCGACGAGGTCCGGCGCCTCGACGCGGTCCCATAGCAGCCGGATCCGCCCCTCCTCTGCCAACGCCACCAGGCCGGTCGGAGTCGGCGGCGCGAAGGTGTCACGGTACTCGAGGTCGCGCACCGGTCCATCACCGCTCTCGACCACCGGGTCGCGCGCCGCGATGGACCGCACCGTGTATTCGTAGTGCTCGCCGTAAACGGCGGTGTCGTCGACGTGGTCGAGACGATCGGCGCCGAGCTGAGCGATGCGGTCGGCGAAGGATCCCTCCCCCGCCCTTCGCCGCAGCACGTCGTAGCCGATGGGAGGCGCCGCCGCTGGAAGCGGCCCGGCCGGCTCCGCCGTCCACTCGAGCTTCACGCCCCCAGCGGTCGCCGTGAGCGCCAGCGTCGCGGGCGCTGGAGGGGCGATGTGCGGGGTGATCGCGACCAGGTTCGAGAGCGGGCTCTCGTTGTGCCGCGGGCCGAACGTGCGCACCGCGAGCAGCACCGTCGAAGCCGCTGGCGGCGCGACGGTGGGACTGGGCGTCGTCTGCGGCGCCGGCGCGGTCGCCGTGGGGCCGGCGGTGGGAGCGGGGGTGGACGTCGCGGCGGTGGCGGGCGGAGTCGCCACGCTCTCGACCATCGGTCCCAGCGGCGACCCGACCGCGGCGTCGAGCTCCACCACCAGCTCGCCGCCCCGAGTCGCGGCCTGGAGCTCGGCGCCCTCGAGGCGCTTCGTCACCACGGCGCTCACCGCGAACATCGCCGGCTCGACGTTAGGCGCCACGCCCCCGACCGAGCGCGGCCGCAGCGTCAGAACCTCGAGGGCCTCGACCGCCGGCAGCGCCAGGCCGCTGGTGGTCACCGCGGGATAGGTCATCTCGAGCACCAGTCGATCGTCGGTCTGGCGCGCGCGCAGATCGCTGATCGGCGCGGGGATGAGTCGCGGCGGAGGCCGGGGCGGCCCCTTCTTGCCGCAGCTCGCGACAACGAGCAGGCCGAGCAGGGCGATGGAGATCGCCCCCGCTATTGTGGTCCGCCCGAGCATCAGAGCACGTAGCGGCTCAGGTCCTGGTCCTCGACGATCCCCTGCAGCGCGCGGCGCACGTAGCCGGCGTCGATCGAGAGGTGGACGCCCGCCATGCTCGGGGCCTCGAACGACACCTCTTCGAGCACGCGCTCGGTGATGGTGGCGAGGCGTCGCGCGCCGATGTTCTCGGTGCGCGAGTTGACCTCGACCGCGATGCGGGCGAGCTCGGACACCGCGTCC
>DATAFT010000339.1:0-4013 GCA_036257295.1 Thermoanaerobaculia bacterium | reverse complement strand
GGCCGAACCTTGAGCGCTTGACGTTCTAAGGTTCCTATGTGAAACTGTGGATGTGAAAAATATCACAGTCTCCATCGAAGAAGACCTCCATCGCCGCGCCCGGATCCGCGCCGCGGAGCTCGACACCTCGCTGTCGTCAGTGGTTCGGCAGTTCCTGATCCAGTTCGCCGGAGGAGAGACCGACTTCGAGCGCCGCAAGAGGCTCCAGGCGGAGACACTCGCTTCGATCGAGAACTTTCGCGCCGGCGATCGGTTGACTCGTGAAGAGGTCCACGATCGCCGTGCGCTTCGTTGACACCAATGTGCTGCTTTACGCGGTCAGCACAGCGCCCCGCGAGCGTTCGAAGAACGAGCGAGCGCTCGCGATTCTCGACGATCATGACTTGGCCGTCTCGGTGCAGGTCCTGCAGGAGTTCTACGTTCAAGCGACGCGATCGAGTCGATCGGATCCGCTGACGCATCAACAGGCAACCGCTTTGGTCGAGTCGTGGCTGCGCTTCCGCGTCCAGGAGACGACCATCGACCTCTTGCGCAACGCCCTCTCGACCAAGGAACGTTGGAACCTCTCCTACTGGGATGCTGCAGTCGTCGAGGGCGCTCGGCTGGCTGGATGTCGCATCCTGTTGACCGAGGATCTCCAGCATGGGGCCGATTTCGCGGGTGTGCGAGTGGAGAATCCGTTTCGCTGAGTCCGCGCGCAAGTCATCTGGTAGCGTGCGTCCCTTCTCAAGGGGGTAGCCGTGGAGCTGCGACGACTCGGTAGATCCGGCCTCGAAGTCTCGGCCATCGGACTCGGCTGCAACAATTTCGGTGGGCGCATCGGCGCCAAGGAGACCGACGCCGTCGTCGGCCAGGCGCTCGACTCCGGCATCACGCTGTTCGACACCGCCGACATCTACGGCGAGCAGGGCGGCTCCGAGACATTGCTCGGCAAGGCGCTCGGCAAGCGCCGCCAGGACGTCGTCATCGCCACCAAGTTCGGCGGCAAGATGGGGGAGGGACCCTACGAGCACGGCGCCTCGCGGCGCTGGATCGTTCGAGCGGTCGAAGGCAGCTTGAAACGGCTGGGCACCGACTGGATCGATGTCTACCAGCTCCACTTCCCCGACCCTGCGACGCCGCAGGGCGAAACGCTCCAGGGGCTCGACTACCTGGTCAAGGAAGGCAAGGTCCGCTACATCGGCTGCAGCAATTTCGCCGGCTGGCAGATCGCCGAGGCGACCTGGATCTCCCGCACCCACGGCTACGCCGCCTACATCTCGGCGCAGAATCAGTACAACCTGCTCGATCGCCGCATCGAGCGCGAGGTGATTCCGGCCTGCGAGCACTTCTCGGTCGGGCTGCTGCCGTACTTCCCGCTCGCCAGCGGATTCCTCACCGGCAAGTACCGCCGCGGCGAGAAGCCGGCCGAGGACACGCGCATGGCGAAGATGGGGCAGATGGCGGAGCGCACGCTCACCGGGCCGAACTTCGACGTGCTCGAGTCGCTCGAGACCTTCGCGCGCGACCGTGGTCACGACACACTCGAGCTCGCGGTGTCGTGGCTGCTCGCCAACCCGCAGACCTCGAGCGTCATCGCCGGCGCGACCAAGCCGGAGCAGGTGACGGCGAACGTGAAGGCCGGTCAATGGAGGCTCACGCCAGACGAGATGCAGCAGGTCGACAAGTTGACGCGGCGTCGATGAGCGCGATCGTCGCGAGGCTCCATTCTTGAGACGGCGCGACTTCCTGCGTGGCAGCGGCGCGCTCGCCGCGAGCTTCGCGCTCGGCGCCCGCGAGTCGTTCGCGTTCGCTGCTGGCGACGATGGTTGGAACGCCGGCCAGGTCCGACACCTACTCCCGGCCGCGAGCGACACACGTTTCCTGATCAAGGCGTCGCTGCGCGCCAAGTCCGCCTCGGCGCCGACGCTGCGTGTCGGCGGCGTCGAGGTGCCCGGCGCGATGGCGGACACGCGTGGCCTGTTCTGGAGCTTCGACGCCGCCGGGCTGCAACCGACGACGTCGTACGGGCTCGAGCTGCGAGCGGGCGCCGAGCGCTTGTGCGACCCGTGGACGCTCGGCACCTTCCCGCCGCGCGACAGCAAACCCGACCACTTCCGCCTGCTGGTCTACACCTGTGCCGGCGGCAACGGCGAGGCGCTTGCGCCCGACGGGACGCAGGCCTTCGTCCCACTCGCCGAGCGGCAGCGCCTGCTCCGCCGCGCGCTCTCCTTCCAGCCCCAGGCGGTGGTGGCGAATGGGGACCACGTCTACTGGGATCTGCTGGCCGGTCCCTCGGCGCGCATCCTGATGAGCACGGAGATCGCGACCAAGCTCGACGGCAAGGCGTTCCGCCGCGAGCTGCCGGTGCTCGGCACCGAGAACGAGGCGCGGCTCGATCGCGTGGTCTCGCCGCAGATCGCGGACCTCTACGGCACCCTGCTGCGCTCGACACCGGTCTTCTTCCTCCAGGACGACCACGATTACTTCGAGAACGACCACGCCGACGACGCCATCGTCACGTTCCCACCGGACCCGTTCATGCTGGCGCTCGCCCGCGCGACGCAGAAGCTCTACTACCCCGAGTTTCTGCCCGACGCCGACCGCCCCGCCGGTCTCGGTGGCTCCAGCTCCGGCGATCGCGCGCCGGGCGTCGCCGAAACGTTCGGCACGCTGCGCTACGGGCGTCTGGTCGAAGCTCTGCTCTGGGACTGCCGGCGCTTCATCACGCTGGCGGGCCCGACCGGCGGCTTCCTGCCGCGCGAGACCGAAGCCTGGCTGCTCGCGCGCATGGCGGCGCCCTCGACCGAGGTCCGGCACGTGGTGCAGATGCCGTCGACGCCGGTGGGTTGGAGCGCGGGCAAGTGGGGTGAGTGGTATCCCGACCTGCTCGAGGAGAGCGGCAAGCTGGGTGTCACCAAGAAGAAGCCCTACTGGCAGGAAGGTTGGAACCGCCAGCACGATCGCCTGCTCGAAGCCGCTTCCAAGATGGATCGCAAGCCGCTGTTCGTGAGCGGCGACCTGCACGCGCTCGGGATCGGGCGCATCTTGCGCAGTGGAAACTTGAACCTGCGTTCAAATCCGATCACCACTGTCCTTGCAGGCCCGCTCAGCACCGGCCCGATGGGCTGGGCGTCGGCGTTCCGCGGCATCGGCCCGTCGGTGCCGAGCGGCATCGAGATCGACGAGCCGCTGCACCCGATCGAGAAGAACGGCTTCACGCTGATCGACTGGACGACCGAGGGCGCGACGATCCGACTCTTCTCGTGGAAGCTCGGCGAGGACCCCGCCGCGATCGATCGGCTCGAGCCGTTTCGTACCATCGAGGTGTGAGCGCGCGGGAGTCCTCGCATTGGTGCCGCGCGCCCGGAGGTGCGGACATGATCCGGAAGCTCAAGAGTGGTGAGTACCGCCTGTACTCGCGCAAGAAGGATCCCAAGACCGGCAAGCGCAAGAACCTCGGCACGTTCAAGACACGCGCGGCGGCCGAGAAGCACGAGCGCGCGGTCCAGTTCTTCAAACGACGCTGAGCGTCGCGGCCCGCATGGGTCTCCTCGTCATCGAAGACGACCGCAAGGTCGCGAGCTTCATCCAGACCGGTCTCGAGCAGGAGGGCTACGCGGTCGACCTGCTCCACGACGGCAGCGGTGCCGGCGACCAGGCGGGCGCCTTCGACTACGACGCGGTGGTGCTCGACTTGATGCTCCCCGGCCGCTCCGGGTTCGAGGTGCTGCGCGACATCCGCGCGCGCAAGGCCGAGCTTCCGGTCCTCATCCTCACCGCCAAGGACTCGGTCGAGGAACGTGTGGCGGGTCTCGACGGCGGCGCCGACGACTACATGACCAAGCCGTTCGCGCTGGCCGAGCTCCAAGCGCGACTGCGCGCGCTGCTGCGCCGCGGCTCGCCGCGCGAGAGCACGCTGCGCGTCGCCGACCTCGAGGTCGACACCATCCGCCGGCAGGTGCGTCGTGCCGGCCGCCGCATCGACCTCAAGCCCAAGGAGTACGCGCCGCTCGAGTACCTGCTGCGCAACA
>DATAFT010000320.1:0-3109 GCA_036257295.1 Thermoanaerobaculia bacterium | reverse complement strand
TCGAGGTCGTTCCTGATCATGACGGCGCCGCCGGCGGGCTCCTCCGCGATCGGGAACAGCGCGATCACGGCGGGATGGGTCTTGCCCGACGCCTTCTCGGAGAGCGCCATCAGTGGCTCCTGCTCGTAGACGGCGTCGGGGTCCGCGTCCTCGGCGGCGGGGCACAGCATCACGAAGTCGCGGTACTGCGACACCCCCATGTGATCGCCATCGGCCGGCTGCACCCAGTAGCGCATGGTGTAGAGACCTGCCGGCACTTCGGTCTCGCGGTAGTCGATCCAGGGCGCCGGGAAACGGACGACCCCGAGCAGGGCGCTCGAGGCGAGCGCACCGTACTCGACGCTCAATGCTCCCTCGTTGACCCCGCCGGTGGGCGGGGCCGCGGCGCGCAGCCAGATCTCGGCGAGCACCTTGCCGTCCTTGGTGACGCGGTGGCCCGGCTGCGCCAGCACGGCGCCGAGGGTCGCGGGCAGGTCGGCGGGAAGAGCGTCGGCTGCCTCGACCGCCGGCTCGGCGTCCGCGGCCAGGGCCGCCACCGCCCCGCCGAGGCAGAGCACCGCCGCGACAGTGATTGGACGAAACACCGGGCGCCAGATCAACGGACGAACGTGCCGGTGAAGGAGCTCGACTTCTCGGGACTCTTCCAGGTCCCTTCGAGCCCCGCTCCCTGCCACTCGTGCACCAGCGTGTAAGTCGGGTGCGCGTGCTCGAGAGCGATCAGCGGCGGATAGAAGACACCTTCGTTGCCGCACAGGCCGTCCGCATGGCGGCGCTCACGGACCTCGACAGCCGCGAGATCACCGGCGCGCACCGAACGCAGCCCCGCCGCCGCGGCGACTTCGATGGGCGCTGACTCGATACCCACGACGTCGGCGAGAAGCGACGGCGCCATCGACTGCGCGAGCCCGATCAGCGCCTCGCGCTGCGGCTGCGACGCGCGCTCGTCGACCACCAGCACGGCGCGAGCGGGCACCGGCTCGCTCACGATGTCGCCGATGGTGTCCGGCGATTGCACCACCGCCACCACGGAGAGTCCCGCCAGCGGCTCGCCATTCCACGCACCGGCGCGAACGGTCCAGGCCAGGATGGCCTCGCGGCCGGCGAGACCGGACTCGGCGTTGGCGAGACAGTGCCCGACGACGACTTCGGCGGAGCGTGACTCGAGGTAGTCACCGGTGATCGAGGCGCCGGCCGGGAGGTCGAGGGCGGTGGCGGGGATCGCGACAGCGACGAGGAGACAGATCGAGAAGAGCTTGGTCACCATGTGGTTTCTCTGTTGTAGAGGCGGAGCCTGTCTCCGCCCGAGGAGCAGGCAAGCCGCTCCCCTACAGACTACATGCCGATACGTTACCGCTCCCAACACGCCCTTCCGGGCAGACAGGTATCGACGTCGGCGACCCGCCCGTCCGGACCCAGGCAGTTCTGGGTATGGGTGCACCACACGAAGCCGTCGCTCATCGACGGGATGTCGGCGTCGGCGGCCGTGCGCTCGATCTCGATGAACATCCCCTTCGAGCGCAGCCGGCGGCACGGTTGCCGCCGCGGCGAGCCGATGACTTCGAGGTCCATGGTCACACCTCCCTACCGGCGGCGCGCAGAAGCGCGCGACGGGTGGCGACGCGGGCGAGCTGCACCTTGTAGGCGTTGCCCGAGAGCGGTTTCGCGCCCGCGACCGCGGCGTCCCCTGCTGCCGCGATGGCGGCATCGTCGAGCTTCTTCCCTGCCAGCGCCGCGCCCGCGCCGGCGGCGTCGAACGGCGTCGGCGCAACGTGACCGAGCACGACGCGCGCGGTCTTCACTGTCTCGCCGTCCATCTCGAGCGCCACCGCGGCTGCGGCGAGCGGCCAGTCCATCGACTCGTGCTGGCGCACCTCGTAGGTGGCGGCGCGTGCCGCCGTCTTCGGCACCAGGATCTCGGTGAGGACCTCGCCCGCCGCAAGCGTGGTCTCGCGCTCACCGCCGCTCTTCGGAGCTCGATAGATCTCGCGCAGCGGCGCCTCGCGCGCGCCACCGGGGCCGACGATCTTGACGCGCGCCCCGAGCGCGATGAGCGGCGGCGCGAGGCTCGAGGCGTGGACGAAGTACGCGGGACCGTCGGTCCCGAGGATCGCGTGGTAGCGGTTGTCGCCGTCGACCACCATCGAGCGGCCATCCCGCTGCGCCAACAGTCCGAACCCGGCGCGGTAGTACCAGCAGCGCGGGCGCTGCAGCAGCTCGCCGCCGACGGTGCCCATGACGCGGAGCTGCGGACTGCGAATGCCGTCGGCCGCGTGAGCCAACGCCGGATAGGCGGCTGCCTCGGTGCTCGCGAGCAGATCGTCGATGGTGGCCAGCGCTCCGATGCGGAGCGCTCCGTCTTTCGTGCGCTCGATCCCGCGCATCGAGGCGATCGATTTGAGGTTGATCAGCCGCTCCGGACGCTCGACGTCGTCCTTCATCAAGCTCAGGAGATCGGTGCCACCCGCGAGCGCTACCGCCTTGCCAGCGCCTGCCGCGAGCAGCGCCACCGCGTCTTCGACCGTCGTGGGGTTCGCGTACTGGAAGGCTCTCATCAGGCCTTCTCTCCTTCCGCGATCGCGGCGAGCACTCGCGCCGGCGTGAACGGCGCCTGCGTCACGCGCACGCCGATCGCGTTTGCGATCGCGTTGCCGATCGCGGCCACCGGCGAGATGACGGGCGGCTCTCCCATGCCGATCACGCCGCGCTCGTCGAAGCCGGGGCCGCGCATCAGGTGGACCTTGAACTCGCCGACGTCGCCGATCGACGCCAGCTTGTAGAACTCCATGTTGGGGTTGAGGATGCGTCCGGTCACCGGATCGGCGATCCGCTCCTCGTAGAGCGCGGTCGAGACGCCCATGATCAGCGCGCCGTAGACCTGGCTGGTGGCGAGCTTCTCGTTGATCACCAGGCCCACGTCCTGGACGGCAACCATGCGGTTGATCTTGACCACGCCGGTCTCGACGTCGACCGAGACGTCCGCCATCTGCGCGCCGCCGACGCCGTTGTCGCTGAGCTGGCCCGGGAGCGGGTTCTTGTTGGTGACGCTGATCGGAACGGCGCCGATCTTCGACGCCGCTTCCTTCCAGGACAGGCTCTTGGCGGGATCGCC
>DATAFT010000310.1:0-3092 GCA_036257295.1 Thermoanaerobaculia bacterium | reverse complement strand
AGCTCCTCGTCGCGGATGCGGCGGTAGAGGTCGGCCGAGACCTTGCCGTCCCCCGCGAGCGCGGCGCCATGCCTGACCCACTGCCAGAGCTGCGAGCGCGAGATCTCCGCGGTCGCGGCGTCTTCCATCAGGTTGAAGATCGCGACCGCGCCCGATCCCTGCAGCCACGCCGAGAGGTACTGGATCGCGACCGAGACGTTGTTGCGGACGCCGGCCTCGGTCACGGTGCCTCCCGGCACCGCGAAGTCGTGGAGCTGCGACGCGCGCACCGCGACGTCCGGGCGTAGACGGTCCTTCTGGTTCTTCTTGCTCCCCAGCTTGCGATCGAACACTTCGGTCGCCACCGGCACCAGGTCGGGGTGCGCCACCCAGGTGCCGTCGAAGCCATCGCCGGCCTCGCGCTCCTTGTCCTCGCGGACCTTCTCGAGCGCGATCCGGTTGACCTCGGCGTCGCGACGACTGGGGATGAACGCCGCCATGCCGCCGATGGCGTGGGCGCCGCGCGCATGACAGGTGCGCACCAGCAGCTCGGTGTAGGCGCGCATGAACGGCACCGTCATCGTCACCTGGATGCGGTCGGGGAGCACGAAGTCGCGATTGCGGAAGCGCCGGATCACGCTGAAGATGTAGTCCCAGCGTCCGGCGTTGAGGCCGGCCATGTGATCTCGCAGCTCGTAGAGGATCTCCTCCATCTCGAACGCGGCGAGGA
Source organism: Thermoanaerobaculia bacterium (assembly GCA_036257295.1). Classification (GTDB taxonomy): domain Bacteria; phylum Acidobacteriota; class Thermoanaerobaculia; order Multivoradales; family Multivoraceae; genus DATAFT01. Next base: position 2,383 of record DATAFT010000310.1, on the reverse strand, counting down.
TGGTCTCGATCAGCACGGTGGCGCGGATGGTGCCGCGCGGGATGCCGAGAGCATCCTGGGCGTGGTTGAACACGTCGTTCCACAGGCGCGCCTCGAGGTGGCTCTCGAGCTTCGGTAAGTAGAAGTACGGGCCGCTGCCGCGCGCCAGGAGCTCCTTGGCGTTGCGGAACACGTAGAGACCGAAGTCGAAGAGGCTCGCCGAGATCGGGCTGCCGTCGATCTCGAGGTGCTTCTCGATCAGGTGCCAGCCGCGCGGCCGCACCAGCAGCGTCGCGATCGTCTCGTTGAGCTGATAGCGCTTGCCGTCGGGATTCTCGAAGGTGATGGTGCGGCGGATGGCGTCGCTCAGGTTCTGCTGGCCGTTGAGAGCGTTGTCCCAGGTCGGCGACAACGAGTCCTCGAAGTCGGCCATGAAGACGCGGGCGCCGGAGTTGAGTGCGTTGATCATCATCTTGCGCTCGACCGGCCCGGTGATCTCGCAGCGGCGGTCCTCGAGGTCTGCGGGCGCCGGCGCCACCTTCCATTCCGCCTCGCGCAGCTCCTGCGTCGAGGACAGGAAGTCGGGGGCCTCGCCAGCGTCGATCCGCAGCTGGCGAGCCGCTCTGGCTTCGAGCCGCCGGCGGCGCTCCGGGTCGAAGCGGCGATGGAGGTCGGCGACGAAGGCGAGCGCCTCCGGCGTCAGGACGTCCCGGGCGGTGGATGGAATGGACCCCTTGATCTCGACCGCCATCGGACGCTCTCCTTTGCCTCGATTCGGGTTCTGTCGAGAGAATGAAGTCGAACGCGAGGGGCCGAAGGATAGCAGAGGACTCGGCGGCCCCGGGGGCCGTGATAGCGTGATCGCACGCTACCCCGCGCTCTTCTGTCCCTTCGAGCGCACCTTTGATCGGCAGCACGATTTCCCATTACCGGGTCCTCGACGAGCTCGGCCGCGGCGGCATGGGCGTCGTCTACCGCGCCGTCGACACCCGGCTCGGCCGCGAGGTGGCGCTCAAGTTCCTGCCCGAGCAGGTGGCCGGCGACGCCACCGCGCTGGCGCGCTTCCGCCGCGAGGCGCGCGCCGCCTCCGCGCTCAATCATCCGAACATCTGCACCATCTACGACGTCGGCGAGCACGAGGGCACGCACTTCATCGCGATGGAGCTGGTCCGCGGTGAGTCGCTCGCGCACAAGCTCGAGTCGGGTCCCATGGCGGCGGCGGAGGTCTGCCGCATCGGCGCGCAGCTCGCGGGCGCGCTGGAGACGGCGCACGCGCAGGGCGTCATCCACCGCGACGTCAAGCCGCGCAACGTGTTCCTCACCGAGCGCGGCGACGCCAAGCTGCTCGACTTCGGCCTGGCCAAGCTGGCTCCGATCGCCGAGTCGACCGCGAGCGGAGTGACGCTCGAGGCCGAGGCCGACGTCACCCAGGAGCAACGCATCGTCGGAACGCCGAGCTACATGTCGCCCGAGCAAGTGCTCGGCCGCACGCTCGACGGACGCACCGACCTCTTCTCACTCGGTGCCGTTCTCTACTGCATGGTCACCGGTCGGCGGCCGTTCGAGGGGCCTTCGGTGCCGGAGGTGCTCGATTCGGTTTTGCGTCGCGAGCCGGCGCCGGTCGCGACCATCAACCAGGAGGTGCCGCCCGGTCTCGCCCGCGTGATCGAGAGGTGCCTGGCGAAGGAGCCCTCGCACCGCTACGGCGACGCTCGTCAGCTGCGCGCGGACCTCGAGCGTGTGGCGCGAGCGATCGATAGGGGCGGACTGCTCGGCGGTGGAGGTCGCGCGCTGTGGCCGCGGCGCTTGCCTCGCACAGCTACGCTCGCGGTGCTCGGGCTAGCACTGGCCGTGGTCGTGAGCGCCATCGCGTACCTGCGCCGCGACGGCGGCGGGGCGTCCGACGTCGTCGATGCAGGGCCCGTGATCGCGGTGCTGACGTTCGCCAATCAGACCGGGGACCCCGAGAAGGATTACCTGGGACAGGCGATCGCCGCCGGCCTCGCCTCCGAGCTGAGCGAGATCCGCGCCCTGCAGCTGGTGTCCTCCGGCGTGCTGGGCGCCGAGCGCGACGCGGCAATGCCGAAGGCGCGGGAGCTCGGAGTTCAGGTCTTCATCGAGGGCGACGTGCGAGCCGCGCTCCAGGATCGGGTGAGCATCTCGGCTCGCGTCACCGATGCTCGCAGTGGTCTGGTGTTGTGGTCGCAACCGTTCGAAGGCCAAGCCGAGGAGCTGCTCGAGCTCGAGGGGCGGATGGCGCGCGGCCTCGCAGGCTTTCTGTCGATACCGCTGACCCGGCGCGAGCGCGAGAACCTGGGAGACGGCGCCACCGCGTCGTTGGAGGCGATGCGGCTCTATGCCCAGGGTCTGCTCCTGCTGGAGGGAGCGGCAGAGGGCCATGGTC
>DATAFT010000290.1:0-5655 GCA_036257295.1 Thermoanaerobaculia bacterium | reverse complement strand
GCGCCGTGAGTCGGAAGGCATGCTCGACATGGACATGCACCACCCCGCGCTGTGGCGCGTGGTGAGCGACGACGAGACCAACCACGTCGGCTACCCCACCAGCTATCAGCTCATGCCCGGCATGAGCGCGATGACGCTGCTGTCACCCGACGACTATCCGCGCCGGCGGGCCGGCTTCATCGACCATCAACTGTGGACGACGCCCTACCGCCAAGAGGAGCGCTACGCCGCGGGCAATCACCCGACGCTCTCCGAGCCCGGACAGGGCTTGCCGGCGTGGACCAAGCAGAACCGCGCGATCGAGGACACCGACGTCGTGCTGTGGCACACCGTCGGCATGCACCACCTGGTGCGCGGCGAGGATTGGCCGGTGATGCCGGTGATGTGGCACAGCTTCGAGCTGCGCCCGTTCGATTTCTTCGACGGCAACCCGGCGCTCGATCTACCGAAGCGCTGAGCGGGAGAGCTGCTCAGTTCGACGACGCCAGCTTGCGGGCAACCTCGTCCGACCAGTTCTGGGCGTAGATCACGGCCGGACCCGGTCCGTCAGCGGCCGACTCGTCGGCTCGGAGTATCAGGAACCGACCGTCGGGAGCGACGCTGTACGGTCGCAATTGTCCCCACCACGAAGGGAAGGAGCCCTCGAACAACACGCGGGGCGCTTCCGCCTCGAAGCGAGGCCCGCTCTTCACCGAGACTGCGAGCACCTGTCGTCCGTCGTCGCCCAGGAAAAAGAGCTCCCGGCCATCCGCCGACCATTGGGGAAATACGGCGCGCTCGACGGAGACCTGCCGGCGTTCGCCGAGCTGCGGGAAGCGCTCGACGAAGACATCGAACTGATTCGCACCCATGGCCATGGCGTGATACGCGATCCAGTTACCGTCGGGCGAGACCGCCGGGATGCCCTCCCAGACGCCGCTGTCGATCAGCGTCTCCAACTTGCCATCGCCGCCGATCGAGATCATCGCCGTCCCCAGGTTGTCGTCGATCAGCCTCGACAACAGCAGCTTCGCGCCGTCCGGGGTGAAGCCTTCGGGAATCGCCAGATCGACGGGAGGGGGGAACGAGGCCAGCCGCTCGGCCGGCCCCGAACCGTCGGCGTTCTGCCAGTAGAGCGCGGCGGTCTCGCCGCCGCGATTCGAACGGAACACGATCTTGCGCGAATCCGGTGTCCACACCGGCAGCTGGTCCTTCGCCGGGTCGGTCGTCAGCCGCGTCAACGTCGCGCGGGCGACGTCGTAGGTCCAGATGTCCCCCTTGCCGCGATCGAGCGCGAGCGTCTTCCCGTCCGGGGAGACCCGCGCGCAGGTGTAAGTGTCGACCGGCAAGCCGGGAATCGTCTGCACGCTTCCCGAACGATCCATCCAGACCGGCACGCTGCGGGCGTCGCTCGTCGCGACCTCGCCCCAGATGCCGGCCAGGCTGCCGTCGGCCGCGACCGCGAACTCGGTGGCGCCCGATCGCTCGAACGCTGTCACGCCTTCGACGATCGAAACGGGGGCTCCCGCGACTTCGAGACGTTCAACGTCGAAGGGCGCGGCCATCAGCATGGAGCCCGTCGCATACACCAGCTGGCCGCTGCGCAGGTACTGCGGAGAGCTGCCCCGGACGTTCAACGGCCGCCACTTGCCGCTCTCGAGCTCGAGCACGGCGAGGTCGGCCCGCTCTGGCCGCGGTTGCGGACCTCGAACAGGAGCGACTTGCCGTCGGGGAGAAAGTGCGGCCAGCAGTGGACCCTCTGGCCTCCGGTCGCGTCGGGAGTGGTGAGCGCCTCGGGTGTGCCGCCGGAGGCCGCGACGCGAAAAAGGCCCGTCCCATCGAGAGCGAAGACGATGGCGCCATCCTGGCTCCAGGTGGCGCCGCGCGGCGCCGAGGCCGAGGGCAGCTTGCACACGGTCTCGACCGCGCCGCCGACGACCGAGACCTTGCGGAGCTGGTCCCGCTGCGTGAAACCGATCCATTGCCCGTCCGGGGAGAAGAACGGGCACAGCCCCAGAGCGGTGTTTTCGAAGAGTCGCCCACGGACATCGTCGATCGAGCGCTCCCACAGCATCGACGGCGGGCCGATGATGTAGGCCACGCGAGAGCCGTCCGGAGAGATCGCCAGATGAGTGGTTTCCGCCAGGTCGAGCAGATAGAGCGGAAGGGCGGGCGACACGTTCATCACGAACCGGGTCTGCGGTCGGGCGGGGCGCGGGCTCATACCCCGCGCGAGCCAGGCACCGAGTGCGAGGCTGCCGGCGACCAGGATTCCCGCAGCGGCGACTCCCAGCAGCAACCGCCGCCGCCACCGTTGCGCCGCCGCTGCCTTCTCCTCGATCGATGGCGCAGCCGGCTTCGCCTCGCCGCTCGACGGCACCGCGTCGGCGAACGCCCCGTCCATGAGCAGCCGGGCATCACCGATGTCGCGCAGTCGCCGGCGCGGATCCTTTTCCAGGCAGCGCCGCAACAGCATTCGCACGCCTGCCGGGGTGCTCGCGGGCAGAGAATCCCAGTCCGGGTCGCTCTTCATCAACTCGGCCAGCGTCTCGGTGATGCTGTCGCCGCCGAACGGGCGTTTTCCGGTGAGCATCTCGAACAGGACGCAGCCGAACGCCCACACGTCGGTCCGCTTGTCGACCGGCCGGCCGCGCGCCTGCTCGGGACTCATGTAGGCGGCGGTGCCGAGCAGGATGCCGGACTGGGTTTCCGCCGCGGCGAGCGTCGGTGAATGGGTGGCGCCCGCGGCGGAGGCGAGCGGATCGAGTGCCTTCGCCAGCCCGAAGTCGAGCACCTTGACCGAGCCGTCCGCGGTCAGCTTCACGTTCGACGGCTTGAGATCACGGTGGATGACGCCGCGCTCGTGCGCCGCGTCGAGCGCATCCGCGATCTGCATCGCGATCGCTAGGGCCTCGTCCAGGGGTAGCGCTCCCTGCGCGATGCGATCGTCGAGGGTGGGCCCCTCCACCAGCTCGAGGACCAGCGCGCGAACACCGTCCGCTTCCTCGAACCCGTAGATCGCCGCGATGTTGGAGTGGTTGAGCGAGGCCAGTAGCTGCGCCTCGCGCTCGAAGCGGGCCAGTCGCTCGGCATCGGCGGCGAACAGCTCGGGGAGGACCTTGAGAGCGACGTCGCGCCGCAGCCGCGCGTCGCGCGCCCGATACGCCACGCCCATCCCGCCTTTGCCGATCTGGGCGCCGACCTCGTAGGGACCTAGACGAAGGCCGGGCTTGAGCTGCACTGAATTGGCGGACTGTACGCCCTTGGCTGGGATGTACCGAGCAGGTCGACGGCTCGACCGCTTTCGGTGGGAAGTCGAGCCGGAAGGAAGGCACGGGCGGCTTGCACCCTTCACTTCCTCCCAGCCGACTGACTCTCCTTCCGGCTCGACGCGGAAGGATAGCGCGCAACTCGTTGCGTGCCTAGAGGGTTTGCCGGAGTCCGTCGAGTGGATCGGCGCGGGAGGCGCGACGCGCCGGCACCAACGCGGCGCCCAACGCCACCGCGGCGAGCACCAGCGGCACCACCGCCCAGGTCAGCGGATCGGCGGACCCGACGCCAAAGAGAGACGTAGCGAGTGCTCGTGCGAGGACGGTGGCCAGGACCGCGCCGATCGCGATTCCCGCGGTGACGAGTTTCGCCACGTCGGTGAGCACGAGCCGGACGATATCGCGCCGCTCGGCACCCATCGCCATGCGCACCGCGAGCTCACGACGCCGCTGCGCGACCGCATCGGAGACCACCGCGTAGAGCCCCGCGGCGGCGAGCGCGAGGCCGGCGACAGCGAAGGCCGCCAGCAGGATCACGTTGAAGCGACGCGGTGCGAGCGAAACGTCGAGCGCCTGCTCCGCCGTCCGCATGGCGCCGGACGCGACGTCGGGATCGATCGCGGCTACGGCGCGGCGTACCGGCTCGGCGAGCGCGAGCGGATCACCGGCACCGATTGCCGCATCGCTACCGACTGCCGTGCCGACGCGCACGATCAGCACCATGCGATCGGCGAGAAACGGCAGGATCGTCTCGGATGCCTGATCGATCGGCCCGTAGAACGTCGGCGTGGGCTCGTCCTCGAGGCTCACGTGCTTGACGTCCCCAGCGATCCCCACGATCTGCGCGGGCGCCAGCGGCGTTCCGGTGTAGTCGAGCGCGAGTCGCCACCCGAGCGGGTCACTCCCCGCGAGGTAGCGAGCCGCCAAGGCCTGATCCACCATCAGCACGGAAGCCGCGCCGGCACGGTCGCCGGGCTCGAGCTCGCGTCCGGCCATCACCGGGATGCCGATCGCGCGAAAGTAGCCTGGCGTCACCCAGCGACTCTGCCCAGCAGGCATTTCGCCGGCGGTCGCCGGCGGTCGTCCTTCGATCGAAAAGTCCGAGCGCACGTTGAGGCCGGAGAGTGGGAGCACGTTGACGGCCGCGACCGCTTCGACGCCGGGCATCGACGTCAAGCGCGTCGACAGTTCCTCGAAGAAGCGGGCCAGCGCCCCCGGCTGCGTGTAGGTCGCCCGCGGGAACGAGAGCTCGCTCACCAGCACGCCAGCCGGATCGAACCCGGGGCTCACCTGCTCCAGCCGAAGCAGACTGCGCACCAGGAGCCCGGCGCCGATCAGCAACGCGAGCGACACCGCAATCTCGGAGATCACCAGGCGCCGCGTGACGCGCCGGCCCTCGACCCCCCGTTCGCTACCGCGTCCGGTCATCACGCGAATCGGATCGACGCGACTGCCGATGACCGCCGGCGCCAGTGAGAAGACGAGTCCGGTCAGGAGCGAGAGCGCGAGGCCGTAAAGGATCACGCGCCAGTCGATGGCGATCTCGCTCGCGCGCGGCATCGCGCTCGGACTCAAGCCCCCACCGTCCCAACCGGGAACGGGCCAGCGCCGCACCAGATCCACACACCAACGCGCCACCAGGAACGCCGGCACTCCACCCGCCAGAGCGAGGACCAGACCTTCGATCACGCGCTCGATCGCCAGGCGTCCCCACGACGCGCCGAGCGCGACGCGAACGGCGAGCTCGCTCCTGCGATCGTTGGCGCGCGCGAGCAGCAGGTTGGCGAGGTTGGTGCAGGCTGCCAGCAGAACCAGCGCCGAGGCGCCGTAGAGCAGCGGCAGCGTCGAGCGCCAGTTGCCGGCGATCTCGTCTCGCAGCGGCACCAGGCGCGGCGCCGTCTTCTTGGCGTTGGTGTCCGGATAGCGCTCGCGCTGCGTCGCGGTGATCGCGGCCAACTCGTCGCGCGCCTGGTCGATCCCAGTGCCGGGCGCCAGGCGACCGAGCAGGCGCAGGAAGTTGGTGCCGCGATCGTCGCGCAGGGGATCGGTGTCCGCGATCAGCGGTATCACCAGGTCGGTCGAGAGCGCCGGCAGCTCGAAGTCGCGAGGAGCGACGCCGACCACGGCGTACGGCTCGCCGTTGAGGATCAACGACTCGCCGACGATGCTCGCTCGCGCCCCGAAACGCTCCTGCCACAACCGATGGCCGAGCACGACCACGCGTCCTTCGCCGGGCGCGCCGTCCGCTGCGGAGAGCAGACGACCCGCAGCAGCTCGCGCGCCGAGGACGTCGAACGCTTCGGCACGACGTGGACCAGCGTGAAGAGACCGAGATTGGCTCCGATGCCGAGAGCGAGTGCGGTGACCGCGCCGGCGTGAAGGCGGGGCGGCGCGCCAGCGCGCGCAG
>DATAFT010000122.1:0-1738 GCA_036257295.1 Thermoanaerobaculia bacterium | reverse complement strand
ATCCAGGTGAAGTCGAGGGAAGAGGCGATGGAGTGGGCGAAGCGAGTGCCCTTCGGTCCCGGCGAGGAGCTCGAGGTCCGTCAGGTGTTCGAAGCAGAGGAGTTCCCGGCCGACATCCTGCCGCCCGGGGAGGCCGCGCGTGAGCAAGCCTGGCGCGACGAGCAGCTCAAGGGCGCGGAGCGGGCGCGCAGGGCCGCGCGGCGCTGAACTAAACCGCCGCTGAACTAGACCGCGCGCTGCGTGGCTTCCGCCTGCCGCCTCGGTGCCGTCGGCCGAGGCGTCAGGCGCCACCTGCCCCAGGCGACGAACGCCGTGAGCAGGCCTACCACCAGCGGAATGCTCGCGGCGGCGGCGCCCATCGTGGGCACCGTCGTCACCACCGCACCCACCATGATGATCACGAGCAAAGCGGCCGCGAGCGGCGTCAGACCCGGTCGTATGCGTAGGAGCCATGGCAACACCAGGCCCAGCCCGCCGAGAATCTCGCACACGCCGATGAATCGCAGGAACGAAACCGAGAGCGAAGATTGCGCAGTGAGCTGCTCCGCCGGGGTCACGAACTTCATGACGCCGGAAAACACGAAGAGGACCGCGAGCAGCACCTGAAGGACCCACAGCAGCTTGTTCATGGTTCACCCCCAGTCTTGACCGATCACCTGGAAACGAAAATCGGCGGAGGAACGAATCCTCCGGTGACGTCTGCCATCTTCCTCGCGACGTCGATCGGTGTGGCGTCTTCGAGGTAGGGGCCGAGGATCTGGATGCCGACCGGCAGTCCCTCCTTGGTGCGACCGACGGGCGCCACGGTCGCCGGGCAACCGATCAAGGTCGCGAAAGCGGTCCACGTCGCGAGATCGGTGTAGGCCCGTGGACCCGCTGCGGTCGCGAGTGTGCGCGCGCTCATCGCGCGATGATCGTGGGGAAAGGCGGCGACGATCGTGACCGGCATCAGGAACGCGTCGTGGTCGCGGAACCAGTCCTGCCAGATCGCTCGTTCCTGGAGCCGCAGCGAGCTCCGACGCAGCCAGTCGCGGTGGCTCGCGGTCTGTGCCTCGAGCCACGGGTTCTTGGTGCGTCGCGCGGTCTCGCGCATTGATTCGAAGTCACCGTCCTCGATGGTCTGCGAGAAGAACGCGCCCAACAGCCACCCGTAGTTGGCGTGCTGCGCCGACGGATCGACGCCGTCGGGCCAACCCTCGGCGAGCCGCGCGCCGGCGCGGCGCAGAGCATCGATCGCGTTCTGCAGCACGTCTCGCACCGGCGCATCGACCGGGCAGAACGGGTCGTCGACGACGTAGCCGATGCGGTACTCGCGCAGCGTCTTTCGTCGAGGCGCCGGCATCTTCCATCGATAGGCCGTCTGCTCGGGCGCGTCGGGCCCGCCGAGGACTTCCAGCGCGAGCTGGAGGTCGCGGGCACTGCGCGCGAGAGGCCCCGCCGCCGGCAGTTCGGCAGGACTCGGGGGGACGCCGGGCGGAGGAGGGATGTGGCCGCGCAGCGGCACGACGTCGGTGGTCGGCCGGTGACCATACACGCCGCAGCAGTGACTCGGGATGCGGATCGAGCCCGCGAGATCGCCGCCGAGCTCGAGGAAGCCGAGGCCGGCGGCGAGGGCTCCCGCTCCGCCGCCGGTCGACCCGCCGGTCGTGCGAGTGATGTCCCAGGGGTTGTTCGAGGTCCCGGCGACGTCGTTCGAAGCCTGCCAGTCGCCGGCGAACTCCGGCAGGTTGGTCTTGCC
>DATAFT010000199.1:0-1570 GCA_036257295.1 Thermoanaerobaculia bacterium | reverse complement strand
GATAACCGTGGTGCCGCTCTCGGTCGATGGCGACAGGGACCAGACGGCGGACCTCGCGGTCGACTTCCGTGACGAGCTGGGCACGGCTGCGCGCGGCGGGGTCGAGCCGCACCTCGTCGGCCAGCAGGCGCTGTGGGCGGGCATGCAGGATCTCACCAAGGAGGACCTCGAGAGCGCGGAGAAGATCGGCTTCCCGGTCGTGCTGCTGATCCTGCTCGCCGTCTTCGGCTCGCTCGCCGCGGCGGCGCTACCGCTCGCGCTCGGGTTCGCAAGCGTCGCGATCACCGGCGCCGCGATCTACTTCCTCTCCCAGGCCACCCCGATGTCGGTATTCGTGACCAACATCGCGTCGATGATCGGCATCGGCGTGGCGGTCGACTACTCGCTGTTCGTGCTCGCCCGCTACCGGGAGGAGATCCGCGGCGGTGCAGACCGCGTCGATGCGCGGCGGACGGCCCTGCGCACGTCGGGCCTCGCGGTCACCTTCTCGGGCATCACCGTGATGCTCTCGCTGGCCGGCCTCTATCTGGTCGACTCGACCACGATCCGCTCGATGGCGATGGGCGCGATCATCGTCGTGGCGGTGTCGATCCTCGCGGCGGTCACGCTGCTGCCGGTGCTGATGAGCCTGCTCGGCCGGCGCGCCTATGCGCGCGGCAGGATCGCGGTGGTCGCGAGCCTGGTTCCGCGCATGGTGCGCGCGCGGCGCCGGCGTCCTGGCTCGACGGCGGACGAGCGGCGGAGGGTCGGTTTCTGGGAGCGCTGGACGGAGGCGGTCACGCGCCGGCCGTGGGTCTCGGCGCTCGCCACGGCGGGCGTGCTGCTCGCGCTCGCCATCCCAGCGCTCTCGCTCGACTTCGGGAACGGCGCGCTGCGCCAGTTCCCGGAGGGCGACGAGACGCGCGTGGGCGCCGAGCTGGCCGCGCAGAAGGCCGGTCCGGGCGCGGCGGGTCCGACCCAGGTGGTCGCCGAACTGCGCAGCGGGCGGGCGAGCGATCCCGCGAACCGCGCGGCAGTCGGCTCGTATGCGTCCGAGCTGCGTCGGGATCCGGAGGTCGGTCAGGTGGGCAGGCCGCAGCCGTCGCGCGACGGTCGCTCGGCGCTGATCCTGGTGGCGCCCCGGCACGATCCGGAGAGCCCACAGGCGGAGGCGCTGGTGGAGCGACTGCGCGCTCAGCCGGGCGCGCTGGCCGGCGTTGCCGACCTGCAGGTGGGCGGAGCCACCGCGTTCAACAAGGACTTCATCGACCTGGTCTCAGGCTCGATGTGGAAGATCCTCCTGTTCGTCCTCGTCTTCAGTTACCTGGTGCTGTTCCTGCTGCTGCGCTCGGTGCTGCTGCCGCTGAAGGCGGTCGTGATGAACCTGCTGTCGGTGGCCGCGGCGTACGGCGTGCTGGTGATGGTGTTCCAGTACGGCTGGTTCGACAGGCTGCTCGGGTTCGACTCGCTCGGCTACGTGAACGCCATGACGCCGCCCTTCCTGCTGGCGATCGTGTTCGGGCTGTCGATGGACTACGAGGTGTTCCTGCTGTCGCGGATCCGGGAGCGCTACGACGCGACGGGGGACACC
>DATAFT010000127.1:0-10751 GCA_036257295.1 Thermoanaerobaculia bacterium | reverse complement strand
GGAGAAAGCGCGAACAGGAACAGCAACGAGCCGAAGGCCACCGCGGCGGTCATCATCGAGCGCAGCCGACCCTTGGTGTCCGTGCGCCAGGCGACGGCGACCGCACCCACCAGCCCGCCGGCTCCCGCGGCCGCGCTCAAGAGGCCGAGGCCCTCGGGGCCCACTTTCCACACCTTGTCGGCGAACACCACCAGCAGGTTCTGGAACGGCATCACCAGGAACATCGGCACCAGGCCGAAGAAGAGGAGCACGCGCACCAGCCGGTCGCTGCCGACGTAACGCATGCCCTCCTTCATGCTCTGCGAGATGCTTCGTCGCTCCCCGGTGGGCAGCGCGCGATTGACTCCGTGCAGGCAGGCGAGCGCCGTCACGTAGAGCACGACGTTGGCGCCGTAGGCCCGTGCGATGCCGATGCGCGCGATGGCGAACCCCGCGAGCGCCGGCCCCACCACGCGCGTGGTCGAGACCGCCGCCATGTTGAGCGCCATCGCGTTGGTCATGCGGGCGCGACCGACGGTGTTGGCGATGATCGCCTGGCGCGCCGGCATGATCAGCGGGAACGCGGTCCCCATCGTCGCTTCCATCAGCAGCAGATGCCAGTACTCGAGGTGACCGCTGACCAGGAGCGCGAACACCGCGAGCTCGCCGCCGATGACCAGGAGTTGGCCCGCCGCCACCACGCGGCGGCGGTCGAAGCGATCGGCGAAGATGCCGCCGACCGGCGCCATCAACAGCATCGGCACGGCGACCAGTGCGCTGATCAACCCGAGGGCGAGCTCGTTGCCGGTGATCTGGAACACCAGCCACGAGCGCAGCACCGACTGCCCGCTCATCGCCAGGAAGAAGGCGGTGTTGGAGGCGAACAGCCATCGGAACTGCGGGAGGTCGAGCGAGGCGAAGATGCTCTTGCGGGAGCCGCCACCGACTTCGCCTCTAGCGCTCGGGGCGATCGGGCCGTCCGGCGCCGCTCCGGTCGCGGTCTCGACCGGTGCCGCACCGGCGTCCGGCACCACGGGTGCCGCGATTTCTTCACCGTAAGCCATGACCACGGCTAGAGTAGCCTGATTCGTCGATTCTCCGGCTCGATCCAAGGAGAGAGAGAACTGATGACCACGCCGCCGAACGACGAGAGCGATGACTTCATCGGCGCCGTGCGCGCCACCAACGATGGCAGTCAAGGAAACGCGCAGACCATGATCCCCGCGACACCACCCGCCGACCTGATCGACCTCGGCAGCGACACCGCGACGCGTCCGACGCCGGAGATGCGCCGCTTCATGGCGGAGGCGCCGGTCGGCGACGACATGCTCGGCGAGGACCCCACCGTCAACCTGCTCGAGGCGATGACGGCCGATCTTCTGGGCAAGGAAGCCGCGGTCTTCCTCTCCTCGGGGACGTTGTGCAACCTGATCGGGATGATGGTGAGCGCGCGGCACGGCGACGAGGTGATACTCGACAAGACAGCGCACCCCTATATCGCCGAGGGTGGAGCCGGGGCCGCGGTCGGTGGCGTGATCTTCAAGCTCCTCGACGGCGTGCGCGGCGTCTTCACGGCGGATCAGGTGCGCGCCGCGATCAACCCGGACGATCAGCACTACCCGCGCTCGGCGATGGTGTCGATCGAGAACACCTGCAACGCCGGCGGCGGCAAGGTGTGGCCGTTCGAGCAGGTGCAGGCCGTGGCCGCGCTGGCGCACGCGCGCGGCCTACGCACGCACATGGACGGAGCACGCCTGCTCAACGCGGTGGTGGCGAGCGGCATCGAGGCGCGCGCCTGGGCCGCGTCGATGGACACCGTCGGCATCGACCTGTCGAAGGGTCTCGGCGCTCCGGTCGGCGGCGTGCTGGCGGGAACGGCGGCCGACATCCGCCAGGCGCGGCGGTACCGCAAGGTGCTCGGCGGCGCGATGCGGCAGGCCGGCATCATCGCCGCCGGCGGCGTGTGGGCGCTGCGCCATCACGTCGAGCGGCTGGCCGACGATCACGCCAACGCGCGGCTGCTGGCCGAGGGCCTCGCCGCGATGCCGGGCATCGCGTGCGACCCGGCCGAGGTCGAGACCAATATCGTGTTCTTCGACGTCACCGGCACCGGCCGCAAGGGAGCCGATCTCTCGGCCGACCTGCTCGCGCGAGGCGTGCGCGTCGGCGGGCGGGGCAACCGCATTCGCGCCTGCACCCATCTCGACACGCCGCGCGCGGCGGTCGAGCGGGCGCTCGAGATCCTCCACGACGTGGTGGCTCGAACAGCGATCTCGGCGCGATGAGAGGGAGCTTCCGGGCCGGGCTGCGCGCGGCGGTCGGCGGACTGCGGCTGCTCAACGCCACGCGGCCGCGTCATCGGTTCACCGACCGCGAGCCACCGCCGGCTCCAGACTACGGATCGCCGTCGGCATGGGCGGCGCGGCCCGACCACACCAACAATTCGATGCTGGCGCCACCCGGCGTCGAGCCCGGCGATCGACAATCCGACGCCGCGGCGGATCTCTTCTTCGTTCACCCGACGATGTACTTCGGACGCGAGAGCTGGAACGCCCGGCTCGACGACGCCCGCGTCAACGAGCTGATCGACGAGATGGTTATCCCGCTCGAGGCCTCGATCTTCAACGCTTCGTGCCGCGTCTGGGCGCCGCGCTACCGCCAGGCAACGCTCTATGCGTTCCTCGGCGGACGCAGGAACGCGCGGCCAGCGCTCGACCTCGCGTTCCAGGACGTGCGGCGCGCGTTCACTCATTGGGCCGAGCGTCTCTCGGAGGGCAGGCCGTTCTTCCTGGCCGGCCACAGCCAGGGGTGCCTGCACGCGATTCGCCTGCTCGAAGAGGTGATCGAGCCCGATCCCGAGCTCGTGGGCCGGATGGTCGGGGCCTACGTGGTCGGGTTCACCTTTCCACTCGACAAGTTCGAGCGCCGGCTGCGGCGACTGCGGCCCGCGGACCATGCGAGCGATCAGGGCGGCGTCGTGGTGGCGTGGGACACCTGGCTCGAGGGCGGTAGGCCGCAGCAGCCCTTCGACCGCGGTGAGCACTGGTACGCCGCAAGCGTTGGCGAGCCCGCTCACTGGGAGCGCCGCGCCGGCAAGAAGCCTCTCTGCGTCAACCCGTTGACCTGGCGCCGCGGCGCCGAGACCGCCGCGCGTGAGCTTCACCGCGGCGCGGTCAACGTCGAGCTTCGGGATCGCCCGGCCGCGTTCTCACTGGTCGGCGACGATCCGCTCGGTGTGCGCGTCAAGAGTCTGTCGGCGCCCAAGCCGGGATTGGTGTCGGCGCGTTGCGGCGAGGACGGCTATCTCTACGTCTCGGAGCCGCCCGATCCTTCGTTCCGAACGATGGTCATGCCGGGCGGCAATTACCACAACTACGACTTCGCGCTCTTCTACATGGACGTTAGGCGCAATGTGGCCGAGCGGCTGGAGGCCTACCTGTCGGAGCCAGTACGCAGTCGCGCCGCCGGCGGATCGGCGGTCGCTCACTCGTAACGCAGCGCCACGATCGGATCGACCCGGCTCGCCCGCCTCGCAGGGAGCCATACCGCGATCAGCGCCACGGCGATGAGAACCAGCGGCACGACCGTGAACGCGACCGGGTCCCACGCGCCGACGCCGTAGAGGAAGCCCGCGATCGACCGGGCCAGCGCGAAGGCGGCCGCGATGCCGATCGCGACGCCGGCGAGGGCGAGGCGCATGCCTTCGCGCACCACCATCTGCCGCACCTGCATGGCATCGGCGCCGAGTGCCACGCGGACTCCGATCTCGTGCGTGCGCTGCTCGACCGAGTAGGCGAGCAGTCCGTAGATGCCGATCGCCGCGAGCAGCAACGCAGCGCCCGCGAACACGGTCATCAGCCACATGTTGAATCGCTGGCGCGAGGTCGCCGACTGGACCACCTCGGTCATCACCTGCACGTCGGTCACCGGCAGCCCCGTCGTCTTACGCAACTCTTCCTGGATCGCCGGCGCCAGCGGACCGGGCGCGGTGCGCGTGCGCACGACCCAGGCCAGCGGCGTCAGCGGAACGTTGAGTGCGTTGACCGCGTCGGGCAGTTGCGCCTGCGGGATGTACATCGACGGCTGGGGGTCCATCGCGAGATAGGCGCGAGTGTCGGCAACCACACCCACGATCTCGCGCTCGGGCTCGGTCTCGAACTCGCGCGCGACTCCACGCCCGATGACCAGCCGCTGGCCGATGGGGTCGGCGTCGGGCCAGAACCGCCGCGCCATCGTCTCGTTGATCCAGACCGCGGGCGGCGCCGCACCGTCGTCGCGCTCGGTCAAGGTGCGACCGCGGACGATCGCCATTCTGAAGACCTCGAAGTAGCCCGGAGAGATCGTGGTCCAGGCGCCGCCGCCGTGGAACGGTCCGTCGGCTACGGGCCGTCCGACGATCGTGAACGGGAGGCCGTAGCCGCCGAGGAGCGGAACGCAACAGGTCGCCGACGCCTGCTCGACGCCCGGTAGCGCGCGCAATTGCTCCGCGCCGTGACGGATCAGCCGCTCGACCGCCTCCGAGGTATGGAACCTCGGCTCGGCCAGCGACGTGCTCAGGGTGACCGTGCGCTCGACGTCGAATCCAGGATCGACGCGCTGAAGAGCCGCCGCGGTGCGGATGAGCAACGCCGAGCCGACCAGCAGCACCAGCGCCAGCGCGACCTCGCTCACCACCATCACTGCGCGCGCTCGCCGGTGTCGGAACCCGCTGCCGGTGCGTCCGCCGCTCTCCTTGAGCATCGTCGTGAGGTCGGCGCGCGACGTCTGCCACGCCGGCAGCGACCCGAACAGGAGGCCGGTCAGAATCGAGATCGCGAGGGTGAAGGCGAGCACCCGCCAGTCGAGATCGACCAGCGATCCGCCGTCGCCGATGCGCGGCAATCCGGCGGTGTTGATCGCGAGCAGGGCGCGGATTCCCGCCGTGCCCAGCACACAGCCGAGCGCACCGCCGAGGACCGACAGCACCACGCTCTCGGTGAGGAGCTGGCGCGCGATGCGACGGCGCGAGCCGCCCAGCGCGGTGCGTAGCGCGACCTCACGCTCGCGCCCGGTCGCCCGCGCGAGCAGGAGGTGAGCGACGTTGCCGCAGGCGATCAGGAGCACGAGCCCGACCGCGCCGGATAGCACGGCGAGCGAGCCGCGGGCGTCCTGCACCAGCACGTCGCGGATCGCTTCGACGCCCAGGCCGCCGTTCTCGCCCAGGACGCCGGGGAACCGGTCGAGATACTGCTGCTTCGATGCCGCGACGCTCGCGTTCGCTTGCGCCAACGATGTCCCCTCGGCCAGGCGGCCGACGCCATAGAAGTAGTGGGTCTGGTCGGCGGCTCCTGGCTCGAGCGGGAAGGGCAGGAACACCTGCGCCGAGTCGCCGAACGCCTCGAGGCCGAAGTCGCCGAGGACGCCGACGATCTCGTGCGGCTCGCCGCCGATCGACATCGAGCGGCCGATCACCGCCGGATCGCTCTCAAAACGCCCTACCCAGAGAGAGCGGGAGAGAATCACGGACGGCGCAGCGCCCGGGAGGTCCTCGGCAGCGGTGAACGAGCGCCCGACCGCGAGCGGCGCGCGGAAGCAGCGGAAGAACTCCGAGGTCACCCGCGCCGAGCGCAACTGCTCGGGAAAGCCGCCGCCGGTGTAGTTGACGACACCGGGAGAGTAGGCCGCCGCGTGCTCGACCGACGTCTGCCGCTGGAAGTGCTGGAACTCAGCCGGCGAGAGGGTGGTGGTCGATCCCTCCGGTGAGGTGGTGACGAACAACACGACCCGATCGGCGTCGTTGATGCCGAGCGGCTCGAGCAGCACGGCGTTGACAACCGAGAAGATCGCGGTGTTGGCGCCGATCCCCAGAGCGAGCGCGGCGACGGCGGCGAGGGTGAAGCCGGGGCTGCGGCGCAGGGACCGCAGCGCGTGGCGAAGGTCCTTGCCGAAGCCTTCGAACATGAGTGCAGGCCGGGCTCAGTCGGACGCTGCGCCGTCCTCGGCGCCAAAGAACATGCTAGCGGAGCGAATGATAGGCATCGTTCGCGGAGCTAGCCTCTACGTCCGCGCGCCACGTCCTTGTCGCGGTCGAAGGCGGCGCGCCGGCGCACGATCTCCTCGGGCGTGAGCAGATCGGCGTTCGAGAAGTCGTCCTTCCACGACGGGTCGTCGCTCCAGCGCAGCGGTGAGCACACCGTGGTCCTAGATGCGGTGGCGGTCTCGAGCAACCGCAGCGCGAGCTCGAGGGTCTGTCGCTGCGACTCGACGTCGTCGGGACGGCCGCACGAGTTGCCGAGCGGGAAGTCGCTCCAGAGGAACCGCGGCACTCCTGCCGACTCGACGATGTCCTTCGCGCAGCCCATCACGACGGTCGGGATCCCATTCGCCTCCAGGTGGCGCGCGACCAGGCTCATGCTCTGGTGACACACCGGGCAGTTCGGCACCAGAAGTGCCATGTCGGCGCCGTCTTCACGCAGGAGAGCGAGCGCGGCCGGGGCGTCGACGTCGACGGTCGTCACCTGGCTGCGATTGGTGGGGACGCCGTAGACGCGCGCTGCGAGGGACCCCAATCGTCCAGCCGCCACCGCCTCCCGCAAGCGCGCGAGCGGCAGCCAAGTGTTTGGATCTTCCGCCGTGGTGTGCTCGCGGTCGTAGCCGATGTGCGAGATGCGCAGGTCGGGCGGGGGATCGACTGGCACGGCATACACCCGGTAGAACTTCGCCGCCGAGTTGTAGGGAGCGCGTGGGCCCTGATCGCCGGCCTCGGGTCGCACCGGCGCCGCCGTCGTCAGCAGCGCCAGCCGCGCCTCGGCGAGTGGGCGGCGAAGCGGCGTGAACGGAACCTGGTCGTTGCTCGCCCAGCGATAGGGATTGCCGTATCCGAGCTTGAGGTAGTAGGAGCGGGTCCGCTCGATGTACGGAATCGGGAGATCGTCGCGCCCTTCGCGAGAGTGCGCGGTGCCGCGCTGGGCGGTCGTGGTCATCGTCGCGTCCCGATCGGCTGCGGGCTCACCACCGGTCCCACCGCACCGTCTCCTCGACCGGCAAGCGCGTCAGCGGACCGAAGTTTCCCATCGGCCAGCCCACCGGAATGAGGCAGAAGGCCGCCACCGTGTCGGGCAGGCCGAGCGCCTCGGCGACCGCGGCACGGTCCATCAACCCGAGCGTCGTGGGAGCCGCGCCCAGACCCAGCGCGCGCGCCGCCAGCAGCAGGTTCTGCACGCCGGGCCAGACCGAGCCGCCGGCTCGCGCCGCGTCCGCGCCCGTCACCTTGGTCGGGAACTCGTAGCAGGCGACGATCAGCGCCGGCAGCTCGTGCATGTGGTCCTTCTGCCACAGGACGGCATCGAGCATGCGCTGGCGCTTCTGCGCGGATTGGTGGGGGAGCGAGGTGGGCTGTCCGGCGGTGGGTGCGACGTACGACTCGACGCCACGCCGGTTGAGCTCGGCGAGCTTGGCCTTCTGCGCCGGGTCCTGGACGATGATCCAGCGCGCGCTCTGCAGGTTCGAGCCCGACGGCGCCTGGTTGGCGGCGTCGATCAGCTTGAGAAGGAGCTCGCGCGGCACCGGATCGGGCTTTAGACGGCGCATGGCGCGGCAGCTGTAGAGGACTTCGAAGAGACCGGGTTCTTTGGACATGGTCACGCAACGATACAACGCGCCCGATCGGGAAGACCGCGGCCCCGCCGACTGTTTGATAGCTTGAACCGACGCCAGGCCGGGCAGTGGGGCTGCGCGCCTCGTGCCCGAGGAGATGACGGTGACGTACAAATCGACGCTCAAGATCCTCACGATCTCGCTCTTCGCGGCGACGATCGTTGCCGCCGCCGCCTGGGCGCTCGGCGCCCAGCGCATGGACCCCGCCAAGGACGCGACCCTGACGCGCCCGCCGCAGCACCTGCGCGTCTTCTTCGACGTCCTGCCGGATCCTGCCAAGAGCCAGCTCACCCTGGTCGGCCCCGAAGGCGAGCTCAAGCTCGAGGGCCTTCACACCATGGGCGAGAACGACCTCATGGTTCGCATCGTCGGCCGCGTCGCCGACGGCGAGTACACCGCGAGCTGGAACGCGGTCGGCACTGACGGTTCGACCAGCCAGGGCCAGTGGAAGTTCGTGGTGAAGCGCGCCGGCTGAGGCCCGCCGTCCTCGGCGACCAGCCAGCGCTCGAGACCCTGATCGCCGCCTCGGCGCGCGGCCTCTCGGCGCAGGACTACACGCCGGCCCAAATCGAGGCCGCACTCGGCACCACGTGGGGCGTCGATACCCAGCTCATTCGAGACCGCACCTACCTTGTCGTCGAGGTTGACGGCGAGTTGGCCGGCGCCGGAGGCTGGAGCTACCGCAACACCCTGTTCGGCGCCGATGGCCTGGTCGGTCGTGAGCCCGCGGAGCTCGATCCTGCGCGCGAAGCCGCGCGCATCCGCGCCTTTTTCGTGCACCCAGCATGGGCCCGGCGTGGCCTGGGAACCCTGCTACTCGACGCCTGCGAGTCGGCGGCGCGCGAGCACGGGTTTCGCGCCGCGGAGCTGATGGCCACGCTGCCGGGAGAGAAGCTCTACAGCGTCAAGGGCTACGTCGCGATCGAGCCGGTGCGGCATCCCCTCCCGGGCGGCCTGCACATCGACTTCGTGCGAATGCGAAAGAGCCTGGTCTAGAGACCGACCTCGCCGGGGATCAGCTCAAGAGAGCGCGCGCCCGTTCGAGCAGCGGCTCGATCGAGAGCGCCGTCACTTCCCACACCGGGTCCTCGCGCTTGCCGCGACGGTGGAGCGCGAGGTTGACCCCGCTGATGATCGCGAACTTGTAGGCGGCCAGCGCGCGAAACCAGTCGAGGTGCCCGACCGGCCCGCCCCAGGCCTCGACGTACATCGCCACCAGCTCGTCGGCGTGTGGCATCCGGTCGGACGGCGTGCGCTCGGGGCTCCATGCTCCGGGGTCGTTGAAGGTCGCGATCCAACCGACGTCGTTTCCGGTCGCTCCCACTCCCACCAGCTCCCAGTCGATGACGGCGAGCAGGCGGCCGTCGAAGCCGTAGAAGAGGTTCGCCCACTGGAAGTCGCCGTGGAAGATGCCGAGGTTGGACTCGGCCGGCATCCGATCGAGCAGGAGCTGCCGCACGTCGGGCACCGCGCGCAACCGCTCGGGGTCGGCCACCTTCGGCATGAAGCGGTCCCAGCGGGTGATGTCGTCGTCGAAGGGAATTGGCTCGCCGAGGTAGGCGGCGCGGCGCCAGTCGACGCGGTGAATCCCCGCGAGCGCCGTCATCGCCTGGCGCGCCATGCTCCAGCATTGCTCGCGATCGAGCGCATCGAGCCAGGGATTGTCGGCGAACGCCATCACCGAGCCCTCGAGCTTGGGCACGATGAAGTAGGGACAGCCGAACCAGCGCAGGTCGTCGCCCGACCACTTGACCGAGCAGTGCGGCACCGCGGTACCGTCGAGCGCGTTGAGCGCCGCCACCTGCCGCAGCACGTCGGCGGTGCCGACCAGGCGCACGTTGGGCGGCGGCAGGCGCATGAACCAGCTCTCCTCTCGGCCGGCGCTCCGCACGGCGAAGAGGTAGGAGAAGCCGGCGTGCCCGGGCCCCTTCTCGAGCGAGGTGACCTCCGCTGTAGGGTCTTCGTACATCGCGCGGCAGAACGCGACCAGCTTGGGCTCGAGCTCGACTAGTTCCATCGGGCGCGGATCATAGCGCCGGCCCCGCGCTAACATCACGAACTCGGTCGCGAGAAGCTCCGCGACCCGGAGGGATCACATGAGCGAGCCGACGCCTCGGACTTCGCAGTCGTCAGCACCCCCACCCCCGACCGCGCCGGGCGCGGCACCGCTCGACCGCGATGCGGTCAACGCGTTCGCGTTCCAGGTCTGGAGCTACAAGCAGGGCGAGATGGTCTCGCTGATGATCCATCTCGGCGATCGGCTCGGCCTCTACCGCGCTCTGGACGGCGCTGGGCCGCTCACGCCCGCCGAACTGGCGCAGCGTGCCGGCGGGCTCGCTGAACGTTGGGTCCAGGAGTGGCTGCGCGGCCAAGCGGCAGCGAAGCTGGTCGACTACCGGGGTGACGACCGCTTCGAGCTGACGCCCATCGGCGCGGCGGTCCTAGCCGACGAGAGCGGCAGCCTCGCCTTCGCGGCCGGCGCCTTCGGCGGCGGCTTCGCGCCCGAAATGGTCGATCGGCTGGCGGACGCGTTCCGTACCGGCATCGGGCTCACCTACGACATGCAGGGCCCGAACGCCGCGCATCGCACCGAGCGCATGCTCGGACCGTGGGCGCGACTCGCGCTGGTCCCCACGATCCTCCCCGCGCTCGACGGTGTGGTGCCGAAGCTCGAGCGCGGCGCCCACGTGCTCGACGTCGGCTGTGGCGCTGGAGTCGCGATCTTCGCCATGGCGAAGGCCTTCCCGAAGAGCGTCTTCGACGGTTACGACCTGTCCCACCATGCCGTCGCGCGCGCCCGCGAGACCGCGGCGCGCACCGGCTTGAGCAACGTCGAGTTCTTCGAGCGCCGCGGCGAGGAAGTGCCGCCCGATCCGGTCTACGACTTCGTCCTCACCTTCGACTGTCTGCACGACATGACCCGCCCCGACCGCGTGACGCGCGCGATCCGCGGTGGCATGAAAGACGACGGCACCTGGCTGATCAAGGACATCAAGTGCCACGCCGTGTTCGAGAAGAACATGCGCAACCCGATGCTGGCCATGATGTACGGGTTCTCGGTCTCGTCGTGCATGTCGTCGGCGTTGTCGGAGCCGGGCGGCATGGGGCTCGGCACCGTCGGGCTCAACCCCGACCGG
>DATAFT010000064.1:0-6979 GCA_036257295.1 Thermoanaerobaculia bacterium | reverse complement strand
CACCTCTCGAGTCACATTCCGAATTACCGCCTGCGTGAGTGCCTGCGCGACTACCCCGCGCTGGAGGAAGCGCCGCGCCTCACCCTGTGGTCGAGCTTTCGCTGCGCGCGACTCAAGCTGTGGGACGAGGAGCGCGGCAAGCTGATCGGTTTCCGCGAGTTCAGACGCACCGACGACGACGAAGTGTCCCGGGCGGCCTGAGCCGGCCGGGTTCGGGCACCGGCATCGTGCGCGGAGCGCGCTCGGCTCCCGCCGCCTGACGTCCTACGCCGCGCGCCGGAGGCCGGGGCCCGTGGGTTAGTATCGCGGGTCGGTCACTGCGGAACTCCCCGGCATGGGTCAGCGCTTCTTCGACGCATCCGAACCCCACCACCGCGATCACGATCACGATTCCGGGCCCGACCCTGGTCACGACCCTGGCCATGGGCACGACCATGGTCACGACCATGACCATGGGCACGGCCACAGCCACGGGGCGCCGGGCTGGGGCTACGCGCTGTTCTGCGCCGCGGTGGCGGCGTTGCTCGTCCTTTACGTAACCGGCGTCTTCACGCGCGTCGCCGGCTTCGACGTCGCGTTGCTGCTCACCGTCATCGCCGGCTTCCCCCTGCTGCGCCACGCGGTCGAAGACCTGCTGCGCGGGCACCTCTCCTCGCATCTGACGATCGCGATCGCCGCCGGCGCGGCGGTCGCCATCGGCGAGTACTTCGCGGCGGCCGAGGTGATGTTCATCATGCTGCTCGGCGAGGGACTCGAGCACTTCACGGTGCACCGCGCCCGGCGCGCGATCGAAGGCTTCGTCGCGTCGCAGGCCCGCCTCGCCCGGGTCCTCCGCTCCGGCGCCGAAGTCGAGGTGGCGCCCGAAGACGTGCGTCTCGGCGAGACCGTCGTGGTGCGGCCGGGCGAGACCGTGCCGGTCGACGGTCGGGTGCGCAGCGGCGTCTCGACCGTCGATCAGAGCCGGATCACCGGCGAGCCGATGCCGGCCGAGAAGCGCGCCGGCGACCCGATCTGGAGCGGCAGCATCAACGAGTACGGCGCGCTCGAGATCGAGGCCGAGCGCGTCGGCGGCGACACCACGGTGGCGCGCATCGTCCGACTGATCGAAGATGCGCAGCGCCGTCGCGCGCCGATCGTGCGCGTCGCCGATCGCATGGCGCGCTTCTTCCTGCCGGCCGCGCTGGTCGCCAGCGCCGCCATCTACTTCGCCACCGGCGAGATGATGCGGACGGTGGCGGCGCTCATCGTCGCCTGCCCGTGCGCGCTGGTGCTGGCCACGCCGGCGGCGATGGCGGCGGCGATCGCGCGCCTGGGCCGCCAGGGTGTTCTGGTCAAGGGCGGCGAGACCGTCGAGCGACTGGCAGCGATCGACGCCGTCGCTTTCGACAAGACCGGCACCCTCACCCTCGGCCGTCCCGCGTTGGTAGGCATCGACCCGGCCGCCGGCTTCGACGCCGACACCGTGCTGCGTCTCGCCGCCGCGGCGGAGCAGCCGTCCGAGCACCTGCTCGGACGCGCCGTGGTCGATGCGGCGCGTGCTCGCGGGCTGGCGTTGGCTCCGGCGGTCGGTTTCGAGATGCGTCCGGGCGTCGGCGTGAAAGCCACGATCGAGGGACGTGAGGTGACGGTGGGCTCACCGCGGACGCTCGGTACCGCCGAGAGCGGCTTCGACCTCGCCGCCGCTACCGCCGACGGGCAGACGCCGGTGGTGACAATGGTCGACGGCCGTCGCGCCGGCGTCCTGCGCCTGCGTGACCCGCTACGGCCCGAAGCGGCCGCGGCGGTCGAGGAGCTTCGAAGCGTCGGCGTCGATCGCATCGTCATGCTGACCGGCGACGAGGAAGGCGCGGCGAGCTTCGTCGCGCGGGCGGCGGGCATCGATGAGGTGCACCCCCGCCTGCTGCCCGAGGAGAAGGTCGGGCGCCTGCGCACGATGCGCGCCGAGGGCGCCAAGGTTCTGATGGCGGGCGACGGGGTCAACGACGCGCCCTCGCTCGCCGCCGCCGAGGTCGGCCTCGCGGTGGGTCGCGGCGCGGCCGACCTGTCGGCCGAGGCGGCGCAGGTGGTGTTCCTGCGCGACCGTCTCGACCAGATCGCGCCTCTCCTCCTCTATGCCCGCAAGGTCTTACGGCGCATTCGCTCGAGCATCCTGGTGTTCGCGTTCGGCGTGAACTTCGCCGCGGTGGGGGCCGCCGCGTTCGGGTACCTGACGCCGGCCTGGGCCGCCGTCGTGCACCAAGGCGCCTCGCTCGCGGTCATCCTCAACTGCGTGCGGCTGCTGTTCGAAGGCCGCGCCGTGGCGCCGGCCGCTTCTCGCTCTCGCGCCGCGCGGCTCTTCGACCGCCTGCACGATGTGCAACACCTGGTGGTCGAGCACGGCGGCGAACGGCTGCGCGCTTCTCTTCGGGGCTGGTGGCGGCCGGCGTTGAAGTGGGCGGCGCGCGCCGCCATTCCCCTGTGGCTCGCCAGCGGCCTGGTCGCGATCGGTCCCGCCCAGGTCGGGCTCGAGCTGCGCTTCGGCAAGCTCGCGGGCCGAGCACTCGAGCCGGGGTTGCACTGGCGGCTCCCGTGGCCGCTGGTCGAGATCAAGAGGATCGAGCCGCGCCGCGTGCGCACGGCCGAGGTCGGGTTCCGCACCCAGGACGTCCCGGCCGGCGCCGTCGAGCCCGCCGCCTACGAGTGGAACACCCGTCACGACACCGGGCGCTACCGGCCGGTGCTCGACGAGAGCCTGATGCTCACCGGCGACGAGAACCTGGTCGAGGTCTACGGTGTCGCGCACTACTCGGTGGCCGACCCGGCCGCCTATCTCCTGGCGGCGCGCGACGCCGCGGAGCTGGTCCGGGTGACCGCGGAGACCTCGCTGCGCTGGACGGTGGCGAGGCTTCCGCTCGACGCGGTGCTGACCAGCGAGCGCCGGACCATCGAACAGGCCTGGGCGGCGGCCCTGACCGAGGCGCTCATGCCTTACGGCGTCGGCGTCGAGGTGGTGTCGACTCACCTCATCGATGCGCATCCGCCGCTCGAGGTGGTGGAGGCGTTCCGTGAGGTGGCGAGCGCCAACGAGGAGCGCACGCGCGCGATCGACGAGGCCGAGGGTTACAAGCTCGAGCGCATTCCGCTCGCGCGCGGCGAGGCGCAGGGAACGATTCACGCCGCGGAAGGCTATGCGGCGCGGCTGGAGAAGAGGAGCGCCGGCGACGCCGCGGCGTTCCGGCTGCGCGCCAAGGAGTTCGCGGCTCATCCCGACGTCACGCGCCACCGCCTCTATCTCGAGACCATCGAGAGCGTTCTGCCCGCGAAGAAGAAGTTCATCGCCGCGAGCGGGCCCGGCGGCCGTCGGCGGTTTCTCTACCTCGAGCCGGGCGAGGCGCAGCCTCCACTCACGGTGCTCGAGCCTCCTCAGGCGCAGGGTTTCCCCGAAGAAGGAACGGAGCAGCAGCAATGAACGAGCAGCTACGACGACGGCTCCAGCTCACGGTCGCCGCGGCGGTGGGCGCGCTCCTCCTGTGGACCGCGTTCGTCGTCGTCTCCGAGACCGAGATGGTGATCCTCACGCGCTTCGGCAAGCCGACGCGCGTCCTGCGCGACGCCGGCTTCTACGCGAAGTGGCCGATCGAGCGCGCGATGCGCTTCGACAAGCGGGTCTCGATCTACAACCCGCGGCCCTCCGAGTTCCTGACCCGCGACAAGAAGAACCTGGTGGTCGACAGCGCGGTGTGCTGGCGGGTCGCCGATCCGCTCCAGTTCCTGCAGACGGTGGGCGATCAGGTCGGCGCCGAGCTGCGCCTCCACGACATCGTGTGGGCAGCGCTCGCGGCCGAGATCGGTCAGGTCGCGCTCGACGACCTGGTGTCGGTCGACCCCGAGCAGGTCAAGGTGGCGGACGTGGTCGCCGGCGTTCGCGAGAAGGCGGCGGGAGTCTCTCAGGACCGGCTCGGCATCGAAGTGGTCGACGTTCAGCTCAAGCGCGTGACGTTCCCGGAGCAGAACAAGCAGTCGGTGTTCGCGCGCATGCGCGCCGAGCGCGACCGCATCGCCAAGGAGTACCGGGCACAGGGCCGCGAGATGGCGATCGGCATCCAGGCGCAGGCCGACAAGGAGCGCGAGGTGATCCTCGCCACCGCCTACGAGCAGGCCGAGAAGCTACGCGGCCAGGGCGACGCCGAAGCGACGCGCATCTACGGGGAGGCCTACTCACGCGACCCCAAGTTCTACCGTTTCTTGCGCACGCTCGAGTCGTACAAGAAGGTGCTCGACGAGAAGACCACCATCATCCTGTCGGCGGACTCCGAGCTGCTGCGGCTGCTGGAGAAGGGCCAACCGTGATCCTGCGCGATCGCGACCACTACCATCACGGCCGCGAGCACGATCATGGCCATCGGGTCCCTGACCATGACCACGGTCACGGCCATGATCACGGCCATGACCACCATGGCCACGCGCACGACCACGGCGATCACCGCCACCCGTCCGCGCTCGACGGGTGGGTGCCGCCGGGCGTGCCGATCGCGCGCGCGATCTTTTTGGTCGTGACGACGGTCTGGTTGCTGTTCGGCATCTACTTCGTCGCCGCCGACCAGCAGGCGGTGGTGCTGCGTCTCGGCAAGGTGGCCGGCGCTCCGGTCGGCCCCGGCGTGCACTGGACCTGGCCGGCGCCGGTGGGGAAGGTGCTCAAGATCCGCGCCCGCGAGACGCGACGGCTCACCGTCGGCTTCGCCGCGCCCGACCAGGTGCTCGGTCGCGACGCCCAGCCGGCGCAAGCCGAGTTCCTGACCGGCGATCGCAACCTCATCACCATCGGCCTGGTGACGCAGTACGCGATCAAGGATCCGATCGCGTACCTGTTCCGCTTCGGCGACGTCGAGTCGCTGCTGCGCTCGACGGTCGAGAGCTCGCTCGCGGCGGTGGTGATGCGGCGCGGCGTCGACAGCCTGCTCACCACCGAGAAGGTCGCGGTGCAGCAGGAGGTCCATGCCCTGGCCCAGGAGCTGGTCGAGAGCTACGGTGCCGGCGTCTCGATCCTGGGCGTCAGCCTGGAGTCGGTGGCCCCGCCCGAGGCCGTCCGCGAAGCGTTCAACGACGTCGCCAGCGCGCGCGAGGATCGCGACCGCATCGTGCGCGAGGCGCAGAGCTACGCCAACGAGGTGCTGCCGGTCGCGCGCGGCGACGCCGAGCGGCAGCTCCGCGAATCCGAGGGCTATCTCGAGAGTCGCCGCCAGCGCGCCGCCGGCGACGCGGCGCGCTTCAAGAGCCTCGCCGCCGAGTACGCCAAGGTGCCCACCGAGACCTCGACGCGCCTCTACCTCGAGGCGATGGAAGAGGTCTTACCCAGGATGGACAAAACGGTGGTCGACTCGGGCGCGCGCGGCGTCGATCTCGACTTCGTGCGCCGCTCGCCGGTGCCGCAACCGTGAACCGCCGTTCGTTGGCGACAGTCGCCGCGATCGCGCTGGCGGCGGTCGCGTTGTGGTGGGCGCGGTCGCGCGAGCAGCCGAGCGCGAGTGGCGCCCTCGCTCCGAGCTCGTCGAGCCCGTCGAGCGCGGGCGCCTCCGAGTCCGCCGAAGACGAGCCGCAGTCGGTGGTGTGGCGCATGGTCGACGCCTCCAAGGCGCGCGACGTCAGCGGCTATCTCGACTGCTTCGCGGGCGACCTGCGCACGCGACTCGACGCCAGCGTGCGCGAGCTCGGCGAGAGCGGGTTCGCCGACTATCTCGCGCAGCGCGTCGAGGAGCTCAAGGGAGTGGCGCTCTACGACGTCGAGCGAGCGCCGACCGGCGGCGCGGCGGTCACCGTCGAGTACGTGTTCGCCAATGAGAAGGAGATGCAGCGGCTGCATCTCGAGGAGCAGCGCGGCGGGTGGCGCATTACCGCGGCCGACGCGTCGCGGCGCGAGAAGAGCCTGATTCCGTACGGGACGCCGATCGAGCAGGTCGAGTGATCGAAACTAGGTGAGCAGCTCCGCGATCGCCGCCCGCTCTTCGAATAGCTCGGCCTCGGACGCCTGCATCCGTTCGCGCGTGAAGGCGTCGATCTCGAGGCCGTCCGCGATCGTCCACTCGCCCCCCTTGCAAGTCGAGGGGAAGGAGTAGATGACGCCGGGCTTGACGTCGTAGGGATTGCCGTCGCTCGGCACCGCCATCGAGACCCAGTCGTCCGATGGCGTCCCGAGCATCCACGAGCGCACGTGGTCCATCGCCGCGCTCGCGGCCGACGCCGCCGACGACGCGCCGCGCGCCTTGATCACCGCCGCTCCGCGCTGCTGCACGG
The DNA here is from genome assembly GCA_036257295.1 of Thermoanaerobaculia bacterium. Taxonomy (GTDB): domain Bacteria; phylum Acidobacteriota; class Thermoanaerobaculia; order Multivoradales; family Multivoraceae; genus DATAFT01. Next base: position 709 of record DATAFT010000064.1, on the reverse strand, counting down.
TGGGGATGAAGGTGTCGCGCGCCCAGGCCTGATCGACCAGCGACAGGGCAGGCTTTCCCCGCACCAGACAGTGGCGCAGGTCGGGCACCTGCGTCGCCGAGTGGTTGCCCCAGATCGTCATCTTGCGGATCTCGGTCATGTGCGCGCCGGTCTGCTCGCAGAGGAGCGACTTGGCGCGGTTGTGGTCGAGCCGCGTCATCGCGGTGAACTGCCGCCGGTCGAGCTTCGGCGCGTTCGACATCGCGATCAGCGCGTTGGTGTTGGCCGGGTTGCCGACCACCAGCACGTGCACGCCGCGATCGGCGTGATCGTTGATCGCCTTGCCCTGCACCGAGAAGATCTGCGCGTTGGCCGACAGTAGATCCTTGCGCTCCATTCCGGGTCCGCGCGGCCGCGCGCCCACCAGCATGGCGATGTCGACGCCCTTGAACGCCTCTTCCGGCTGGTCGGTCGCGACCACTTCGTGGAGGAGCGGGAAGGCGCAGTCGCGCAGCTCCATCACCGTGCCTTGCAGCGAGCCGAGCGCCTGCGGGATCTCGAGCAGGTGGAGACTGACCGGTTGGTCGAGGCCGAGCATGTCGCCGGCCGCGATACGAAAGATGAGGGCGTAGCCGATCTGTCCGGCGGCGCCGGTGACGGCGATGCGAACGGGTTTACCAGCGGGCATGGTCGCCTTTCTCGAAAGTTCGGAGGTGCGGGAAGTGCCTCG
>DATAFT010000045.1:0-9395 GCA_036257295.1 Thermoanaerobaculia bacterium | reverse complement strand
CCGAGCAGCGACTGCGCGACCTCCGACAGGTACGACAGCACGCCGGACTCGGGCGCGCTCTCCCACGGCCCGAGCAGGGTGAGCTGCCGCTCGCCGCCGGCCTCGTCCCGCAGCAGCGCCGCGGTGCCGATGCCGATCCGCGACAGGTCGAGCTGGGCGAGATCGATCGCCTTCGAGCGCGAGAGCTCGACGGCCAGCGCCTCGGCGCGGGCGCTCAGGTACTCGTGGCGCTGGCGCGCCGACTTGTACTCGAAGTTCTCGCGCAGGTCGCCGAGGGCGCGCGCTTCCTCGATGGCGCGGCGGTTCCTGGGGATGTCCTGCTCGAGCAGCGTCTTGAGCTCCTCACGCTTGACGCGGATCGAGTCCTCCAGCGCGTAGAGCGGCTCCTCGGTTGCGCGCAGCGCGGGGAACCGCAGCACCACCGCATCCTCTAGCGAGCGCTTGCGATCGGTCGAGAGGCCGGTCGACTTGCGCAGCGACTCCAACGCGTCCAGCGCGTCGGATTCGGCGAAGTGGGGGAGCAGGCGCGGCAGAGTGCCGCCCGACTCCGAGAGCGCCACCAGTCGACGGCGGTAGGGCTGCAGCTCGTCGCGCACCAGGGCCTGCAGGATGCGCTTGAACCAGCGCAGCGGAGCCGACGACCGCAGCGCTTCGTCGACGGCCGCGCGCTCCGCGATCCAGGTGAACAACGCCGGCGCGTCCGCCGGTTGCACCAGCGCGCGATCGACCAGGCGATCGACCATCGTGCGGTCGTGCGCGCCGAGCGCCTCGAACAGCGCAGCGAGCAGGGAGGGCTCGGTCTCGATCGTGGCCGAGCCGGCGAACACCTGCGGCCAGTCCGGTCGCTTCTCGCGCACGAGGTCGTAGGCGCGGCCGCGCACCACTTTGCTGGGGATGCTGGAGAGGAAGCGCTCGGGATTCGTGACCGCGGCGATCTGCGCCGCCGGCGCCAGATCGGGGTCGAGCTCGCTGCGGTCGAGCGCGAGCGCGATCTCGAAGGCGAGCCCGGCCTCGTTGGCGAGCGCCGCGCGGGCGCGGCCCTTCAGCGTCTCGATCATGCGCCGGCGCAGCTCGCCGTCCTGCGCGTCGGCCTTGCGCAGCAGCTCGATCTGGGTCGCCGCGGGCGCCGATTCGAACTGACGCCACAGCGCCGCGGTGGCCTCTTCGTTCGAGCCCGCCCACATGTAGGCGTTGCGCACGGTGGGGCTCGCCATCACCTGCGAATGGCGCCGGGCCGCCGTCCACCACGACGTCCAACGCTCGGCCGGAACCAGTCCTTCGACCGCGGTGCGCAGCTCGGCCACGGTTACCGGACGCGCGAAGCTGGTGAGGATGCGCTCGAGCAGCTCCGGCGGTCGGAGCTCGCGGAGCTTGGCGGGATCTTCCATCTTCTGGACCACGAAGTGGTCGGCTTCGAGGGACGTGAGCAGCTTGCCGGCGGCGCGGAATCCGACGCGGATCTCACGGCCGCTCTCGAGCTCCATCCGGAAGCTCTCGAGCTCGAGGTTGACGTCACCGACGCGCCCGGCGCCGTGGCCTTCGATCCACACGATGGTTCCGGGGGCGAAGCGCAGGACACTCTCGAGCCGTGAGACGCGGTCCCAGATCTCGGCGGGATCGCGAGCGGAGCGCCGCAGTTGGAAGCTGTCGAGGCCCGGCTCGAAGCTGGGGTGCGCGCCCCACACCTCGCGCAGCGCCTCGATCACGGCTTCGTGCAGGCGCGACTTGGAGACCATGACCTCGCCCGCTTCGCGCAGCAGCTCGAGACGCTCGCGCGCGAGGCCGCGGCTGCGCAGCTCGTCGGCGAGCATCTCGAGGAGGGTGCGGGCGGTGTCGGCATGGCTGGTGGCGGCGAGGTGGCGGCCGATGCCGGTGAACCACTCGAGGTCCTGGGGCGCCTCCGTGGCGTGCTCGAGCCAAGCCGACTCCACGGCGTCGAGGTCGCCTTTTTCGATGCGCTGTCGGATTTCGCGTGGGACCGCCATTGGGCGCCTGAAATTATCAGCTTCGTTGACCCTTTGGACGGGCGGAGACTAGAGTAGGTTGGCCCGACACTCCATGAGTCAGCGTCGCAAAGAAGAGGATCGCAAGCCACGACCCTGGGAGCTGGAGCGCGGAAGCGGCGTCGATTCCTTCGGTGAGTGGCTGAAGCGCCAGCGCGATCTGCGCGAGATCAGCCTCCGCGAGATCTCCGACACCACCAAGATCAACCTGCGCTATCTCGAGGCGCTCGAGAACAACGACTTCTCGGCGCTGCCGGCGGCGGTGTTCGCTCGCGGTTTCCTACGCGAGTACGCGCGCTACGTCGGCCTCGACCCCGACGAGGTGCTCAACTACTACGACGCGGCGCAGCAGGAGCACGAGCCGCTGGACGAAGCGGGCCCCCGGCCTCGTCGAATGCACTCCTCGACCCAGTGGTTCTACGGCCTGGTGCTGACGCTGGCGGTGGTCGGCTTGTTCGGCGTGGTGGCGGCCATGTCGTTCTGGGCCGAACGGCGACCCGCCCCCGTCGAGCCGCCGCCGATCGCGCCTCCGGTGTTCGAGGCGGCGCCGCCGGCGCCGGCCGAGGTCGCCGAAGCGGCCGCCGCGCCGCTCGACGTGACGCTCGACTTCACCGAGAACTGCTGGGTGGAGGCCACGCTCGACGGCAACGAGCGCATCAGCGAGCTGCACGTGCAGGGCGAGTCGCTCCGTCTCACCGCCAAGGAGCGGATCTCGCTCACACTCGGCAACGCCCCCGGCGTGCGCATCGAGGTCAACGGGCAACCGTTCGAGATCGCCGGCGGCGAGGAAACCGTGCGCGACCTCGAGATCACCCTCGACTCGCTCCACCCCGATGACCCGGCCGCGGCCGCTGCCGCCCCGGGAGGACCGAGCCTGTGAGCGACCCCGCGACACCAGACCCGGCGCAGGCTTCTCAGCGTTCCCTGGTCGATCAGGTCCGCGACGGCGGCAATCGCCAGCTCCAACTCCTCGCCGCCGACGGGCTGATTCCGGTCGAGCGTGCCGAGCTGCTGCGGCTGCAGGTGTGGCTCGCCTGCTCCGACGACGGCGAGGTCGCAGGCCGCGCCGCCGACGCGCTGGGGCGCGTCGAGCCTCAGGTGCTGGCCAACGCCGCCGCCGACGTCGATCCCGAGACCCTGGACACCCTGGTCGAGGTGATCGCTCATCCGCTGGTGCTCGAGGTGGCGCTGCAGCGGCGCGACGTTCTGGTCGAAACGCTCCATCGGCTCGCCTCGTGGGTGCCGCCGGAGCTCCAGGAGATCCTGCTGATCCGGCAGGAGGATCTGCGCAACCACCCGGCGATCCTCGAGGCGCTGGAGGGCAACCCCTACCTGACGCCGTACACCTCGCGCGTGCTGCGCGAGTACCGCGACTACCTGCTGCCGCAGCGTCAGATCACGCGCGTGGTCGATCCGGAGGAGCTCGACGAGGTCACCGACGAGATGATGGCGCGCGCGTTCAGCGCGGCGGCCATCCACATCCCGTCGAAAGGCGACTTCGACGAGACCACCGGTCTCACCGACAGCCAGGTCCGGGGGCTGCCGCTGGCGATGCGGGTCAAGCTCGCCTACGGCGCGTCGAAGACGCTGCGGAACATCCTGCTCAAGGACCCCAGCCCGCAGGTCGCGATCACCGCGCTCAATCGCAGCGCGATCTCGGACCGCGAGATCGAGCAGCTCTGCCAGAGTCGCGCGGTGTCCGAGGAGGTCCTGACCGAGGTCGCCCACCATCGCGAGTGGGTCGGCAAATACCGCATCATGCTCACCCTGGTGAAGAACCCGCGCACGCCGGTGAACATCTCGACCACGCTGTTGCCGCGGGTGGCGACGCGCGACCTCAAGGTGCTGGCGGTCGATCGCAACGTGCCCGACTCGGTACGATCACGGTCCAGGATTCTTTACCGGCAGAAGACCTCGACTGCGTGATTCACGAACGGACGGAACGTGGAGAAGAACTACTACGCGATTCTCGGCGTGCTCCAGGGAGCGAGCGAGGCGGAGATCCGCGCCCGCTTCAAGGAACTGGTCCGCCGCCATCATCCCGACCGCTTCCGCGGCAGCGAGAAGATCGCCGCGGAGGAGCGCTTCCAGGCCATCACCGAGGCGATGAACGTCCTCACCAGCCCGAACCGCCGCCGCGACCACGACTTCGCCCTGGCGCAGCCCAAGGGCGACCAGCGGCAGGAGGGGGATCGCGTCGCGCAGGCCTACCTGCAGCGCGGCGCCAAGGCGTTCCGCGAGCGCAACTGGGTGCAGGCCGCCGACAACTTCCATCGCGCCACCGAGCTTCAACCCGGCAACGCGCGGGCGTGGTACCTGCTCGCTCTCGCCTGCGCCGAGAACCGCCGCTATCAGCAGCAGGCCGTCAGCGCCGTCGAGCGCGCCTGCGAGCTCGACCCGATCAACCTCGAGTACCTGAAGCTCGGTGGAAAGATCCTCAGCGGGGCGGGTTTAGCGGCGCGGGCGGAGAAGTTCTATACTGCGGCTTTGCGATGGGGCGGGCCCGATCCGGCGATCGAGGAAGCCCTGCAGAAGCTCAGGAAGCCTCGCTCGTGAGGGGAGTCGCTGGTAGCCGGCCATGAGCTCGATCCTCGCCTGCGGACAAACCGATCCGGGCCTAGCCCGGCTGCACAACGAAGACGCGTTCCGCGTCGACGGCGACAACGGCCTGTACGTCGTCGCCGACGGCATGGGCGGCCACAGCCATGGCGAGGTGGCCTCGAAGATCGCGGTCGAGACCATCGCCCGGACGCTGCGCGCTCCCGAGCCCGCCCGCGCCACGCCGATTCCGCTGCCGACCCGGGCCGCCGTCAGCTCGAATCAGAACACGCCGCTGCCGCACAATCCGGCGGCGGCTACCCAGCCCGGCGCCGGTCTGCGCCCCCATAGCCTGAGGTTCAGGGACGCCATCCGCCGCGCCCACGACGCCATGCTCAACGCCATCCGAGACGACCTCAGCCTGCAGGGCATGGGGACCACGGTGGCGGGCCTGCTGGTGCGCGACGGCATCGCGGCGGTCGCCCACGTCGGCGACAGCCGGGTCTACCGGCTGCGTGGCTCCGAGATGCGCCTGCTCACGCGCGACCACACCTGGGTCAACGAGCAGGTGATGGCCGGCTTCCTCACCGAGGACCAGGCGCGCACTCACCCGCTGCGCAACGTCGTCACCCGCGCTCTCGGCGGCGAGGCCGAGGTCGCGGTCGATGTCTCCGAGGTCGAGCTGCGCAAGGGCGACCTCTACCTGATCTGCTCGGACGGCCTCACCACCATGCTCACCGATCCCGACATCAAGAGCCGGCTCGCCAGCGGCAAGCCGCTCGACGAGATCTGCCGCTCGCTCATCGCCGCCGCCAACGAGCGCGGCGGAGTCGACAACATCACCGTCGTCATCGCGCGCGTCCAGGACGACTCGCAGGCGTGACGGACGAAGTGGGCGTGGTCGGCGCGGGCCCGGGTGGGGCCGCCGCCGCCCTCGCGCTGGCGCGCGCCGGCGCCGGCGTCACGCTCTACCGTCCGGCGCGGATGGGAGAGAAGCCTTGCGGCGGCGCCATCCCCGACGCGTTCCTGCCCGCCATCGACGGCTTCGACCCGACGGCGCGCGCGGCGCCATCGGTCGAGCCCCGGCGCCTCGTGCTAGAGAACGCCGCCGGATCATGCGTCGAGGTCGAGAGCCCGGGCCTGCGCGTGTTCCGGCGCGCCGACTTCGATGCCGCGCTTGCGCGCGCCGCGGTCGCCGCCGGCGCGAAGCTGGTCGCGAGCCGAGTGGAGGCCGTCGATTTCGCGCCCGACGGCGTCGAGGTGCGCGCCGGCGGCGCGCGCCGGCGTCACGCCTACGTGGTCGCTGCCGACGGCGCGCGGGGGCTGGTGCGCCGATCGCTCGCGCTCGCGCCCGGCGCCGAGAGCGTGGGCCTCGGCGCTTCGCTCGGCGGGCCGGTACCCGATCGGTTGGCGCTGGGTTTCCCCGACCTGGCCGACGCCTACTGTTGGGTCTTCCCTCGTCCTGGCGGCGCCTCGGTCGGGATCGCGTACGACGCGGCGCGACTGTCGCACGGCGCCGCCAGAGCCGCCCTCGACCGTTTCCTCGATCGCCATCTCGACGGCGGCCGGAGCTCGCTCGACCACGCTCGTCGATATCGCTATCCCATCCCGATCTGGAGCGCGGCGACTCGCGCCGCGGCGCAGCAGGCCCTGCGCGCGCGCGTGCTCCTGGTCGGTGACGCCGCCGGAGTGGCCGATCCGCTCACGCGCGAAGGCATCCGCTACGCGCTGCTGTCGGGACGGTGGGCGGCGGAGTCGCTGCTCGCTGGTGCGGGCGAGTCCTATCCCGATCGTCTCGACGACGGCTTGGCGCCGGAGCTCGCTCGGGCAGGCCGCGCCGCGCGCCTCTTCTACGACGAGCCGCTCGCGCAGTGGATGGTGCCGATGGCCCGGCGGCACCCGGGCATCCGATCGGTGCTCGGCGATCTCCTCACCTGCCGGCAGACCTATCGCGGGCTGCGCCGAACGCTGCTGCGGGCCGCCGTCGGGCGGTATGCTCTGCCACGGCAGTGACGAATCAACGACCATGACCAATCCAGCGCTACAACCGCAGCGTCGCGCCGCCACCGCTCCCCGGCTGGCCGACTTCACCGAACGGCACATCGGTCCCCGCTCCGAGGAGATCGAGCAGATGCTAGAGGCGCTCGGTATCGCGTCGCTGGACGCGCTGGTGGAGCAGACCATTCCAGCCGCGATCCGGATGCGCGGCGAGATCTCGATCGGCAAAGGTCTGAGCGAAGACGAAGCTCTCGAACAGCTGCGCGCCGTCGCGCGCGAGAACGTGGTGCTGCGCTCGTGCCTGGGCATGGGGTATCACGGGTGTGTGGTGCCCGGGGTGATCCAGCGCAACGTGCTGGAGAACCCCGCCTGGTACACCGCCTACACGCCCTACCAGGCCGAGATCGCGCAGGGACGGCTCGAGGCGCTCATCAACTTCCAGACCATGGTCATCGACCTCACCGGTCTGCCGGTGGCCAACGCGTCGCTGCTCGACGAGGGCACCGCCGCCGCCGAAGCGATGGCGATCTGCCTGGCCTCGGGGCGCGGCGAGCGCTCGCGTTTCTTCGTCGACGACGACTGCCATCCGCAGACGCTCGAGGTGGTCGAGACGCGCGCCTGGGCGCTCGGCGTCGAGGTGATCACCGGCGATCATCGCGCCTTCGAGCCCGACGGCTCGGTGTTCGGCGTGCTGCTGCAGTACCCGACCACCACCGGCGCGGTGCACGACTACCAGCCGCTGATCGAGCGCGTGCACGGCGCCGGAGCGCTCGCCGTGGTGGCGGCCGACCCGCTGGCGCTCGTTCTGCTGCGGCCGCCGGGTGAGTTGGGCGCGGACATCGCGGTGGGCTCGACGCAGCGCTTCGGTGTGCCGCTGGGATTCGGCGGGCCGCACGCCGCCTACATCGCGACCCGCGACGAGCTCAAGCGCCGCCTGCCTGGACGCGTGGTCGGCGTGTCGCGCGACGCGCGTGGACGCGTCGCTTACCGGCTCTCGCTCCAGACCCGCGAGCAGCACATCCGTCGCGAGAAGGCGACCTCGAACATCTGCACGGCCCAGGTCCTCCCGGCGGTGCTGGCGTCGATGTACGCCGTGTACCACGGCGCCGAAGGGCTCGAGCGCATCGCGCGAACGGTGCACGGCCACGCGCGCCGGCTCGCCGCCGGGACGGTCGAGCGCGGGCATCGCATCCAGCCGGAGCCGTTCTTCGACACCCTCTCGATCGAGCTCGAAGGCATCGACGCCTCGACCGCGCTCGCGCGCGCGAGAGACCTCGGCTTCAACCTGCGCGCGCTGGCGCCGCGAACGGTGGCCATCGCGCTCGACGAGACCACCCGCGACCACGACGTCGACGCGCTGCTGCGCGCCCTCGACGCCGGCCGCGCCGGCGTCCGCGGCGCGGCGTCGGTCGCGGCCATCGGCGCGCCCCACCTGCGGACCACCGCCTTGCTCCAGCATCCGGTGTTCCGGCGTCACCGTTCCGAGACCGCGATGCTGCGCTACCTGCACCGGCTGGCGGCCAAGGACCTCACGCTCGCCAACTCCATGATCCCGCTCGGCTCGTGCACGATGAAGCTCAACGCCACCGCCGAGATGACGCCGGTGACGTGGCCCGAGTTCGGGGCTCTCCATCCGTTCGCTCCCGCCGATCAGACCCGCGGCTACCAGCGTCTGGTGGCCGATCTCGAGCGCATGCTGGGTGAGCTCACCGGTTTTCCGGCGGTCTCGCTCCAGCCCAACGCGGGGTCGCAGGGCGAGCTCACCGGCCTGTTGATGATCCGCCGCTATCTCGAAGCGCAGGGAGCGCCCGAGCGCCGCATCTGCCTCATCCCCGAATCGGCGCACGGCACCAACCCCGCGAGCGCGGTGATGGCCGGCCTCGAGGTGGTGGTGGTGGGCTGCGACGAGCAGGGCAACATCGATCTCTCCGGTCTCGAGGCCAAGCTCGACCGCCACGGCGATCGTCTGGCCGCGCTGATGGTCACCTATCCCTCGACCCACGGCGTGTTCGAGGAGTCGATCATCCGCATCTGCGAGCTGGTGCACGGACGCGGCGGTCAGGTCTACATGGACGGCGCCAACTTCAACGCGATGGTCGGACTGGTGCGGCCCGGCGACTTCGGCGTCGACGTCTGCCACCTCAACCTGCACAAGACGTTCTGCATCCCGCACGGCGGCGGCGGCCCCGGGATGGGGCCGGTGGCGGCGGCCGCGCATCTCGGTCCGCACCTACCGGGTCATCGGGTGGTCGGCTTGGGTGGGCCGCAGAGCGTGGGCGCGGTCTCCGCCGCGCCGTGGGGCAGCCCGAGCATCCTCCCGATCTCGTGGATGTACATCACGATGATGGGCGGTCCCGGATTGAAGCTCGCTTCCGAGATCGCGATCCTCAACGCCAACTACGTGGCGGCGCAGCTCGACGACGCGTTCCCGGTGCTCTTCCGCGGGCGCGGCGGGCGAGTTGCGCACGAGTGCATTCTCGACCTGCGCCCGCTGCGGCGCAGCGCCGGCGTCGAGGTCGAGGACGTCGCCAAGCGCCTGATGGACTACGGCTTTCACGCGCCCACCGTGTCCTGGCCGGTGCCGGGAACGGTGATGGTCGAGCCCACCGAGAGCGAGTCGAAGGAGGAGCTCGATCGCTTCTGCGCCGCGATGATCGCGATTCGTGAGGAAGCGCGAGCGATCGAGCGCGGCGAGCTGCCGCTCGAGGGGAGCCCGCTGCGTCATGCGCCGCACCCGGCCGAGGACCTGTTGAGCGAGCCCTGGGAGCGGCCCTACACGCGAGAGGCGGCGGCGTACCCGGCGCCATGGACGCGCGAGCACAAGTACTGGCCGCCGGTCGCGCGCATCGACAACGC
>DATAFT010000016.1:0-1560 GCA_036257295.1 Thermoanaerobaculia bacterium | reverse complement strand
GGAGGGGAGTGAGCCCCTCACCGCCGAGTTCGAGCCGCCGCCCGATCACATGACCGTGATGTTCGATGACGACGGCACGGTCGCGCTGGACGTCGCCGAGGCGTTCCAGGAGCGCGGCCACGCGCAGGTGAAGGCGCTGTTCGGTGGGCTCGAGCTGTGGAAGTTCTCGCTCGACCCCAACGTCGTCGGCGAGCACACCTATCTCATCGAGCTACCAGAGGGTGCTGAATAGCACCCTCTGGTAGCCGACAATTCGGGCGCCGAGGACGGCGCTCTAGAGCAGACGCGCGTCGTGCCCGACCCACACCAGGCCCGAGATCATCTTGGGCAGGAAGCGGGTCGACTTCGGCGGTAGCAGATCGCCCTGCCCCACCGCCGCCGCGAACTCGCTCGGCGCCATCGGCGGCAGCCAGAACCCCGCCTCGACCTCGCGACGATCGACGCGATCGAACAACGCGTCGGGATCGTCCACATAGTTGATGGTGCCGTCGATGCCGGACTGCGCGCGGAATCCAGCGGCCGGCAACACCATCCAGTGCAGCAGCACGACCGGCATCGCGTTGGGGCGACCCGGCGTGCCCGGCGGCGCCTTGGCGGCGTCGAGCCGCCACAGCTCGGGCTGACCGCCGCGGTTCCACACGCCGATCGTCGGCGCCTTCGCCGCCGCGACGGCGTCGGCGATGGCGCGGCCGCCGCGCGCGCTCACCGCCTGCCGGTCGATCGTGAGCTCGGCGGCGCGATCGGCATCGAACGAACGGCGCAGCGCGCGATGAATGGGATCGATGCGCAGCGACCTCGACTCGAGACTCCACAGCACGGCCAGCTTGGTGGCGGCGGCGGTGCCCTGGCGGGCCCCGCTCTCCCGCGCGTAGAGCTGCGCGGTGCGGCATCGGTGATGACCGTCGGCGATGGTGGCGGCGCGGCCCGCGACCGCTTCCTTGTAGCGCTCGATGCGCCCCGGATCGGTGACGCGATGCACGCCGTGGCGGCGTCCGCCGGCATCGAGGTGGCTGGCGAAGGCGTGCCCCGACGACACGTCCTCGGCCAGCAGGCGCTCGAGCGCGCCCTCGTCGTCGGCGATCAGCATCACCGGCTCGGGATCGATACGGGTCTCGCGCAGCAGCGCCAGTCGATCCTCGAGCGGCTTCTCCACCGTCTGCTCGTGCGGCCGTAGCACGCTGCGCTCCGGCGTGCCGACGTCGATCGCGGCGCACAGCCCGAGCCGCCGCGTTTCGCCCGGCGCGTCGATCACGTACGGATAGAGGGCCGGCTCGTTGTCGCGAGCGACGATCCCGTCCTCGAGCCACTTGGCGTGCTGGAACGCCGCAGCTTCGTACTCGTTGTCCGCCCCTCGCGGCACCGGTCTCGTGAAGCGAGCGAAGTGGTACGGCGACCGAGCGTGGAGCTCGTCGCGCATCCGATCGTCGATCTGGTCGAACGGCGGCGCGGCGAGACGCCCGGGGTCGCCGGCCTTGGTGGTGTAGTGGAAGCCCTGAAAGCCGTAGATCTGCATCGGTACGGGCGTGGTGTATACCACGCCCTCCGCTCGCAATGACCATT
>DATAFT010000657.1:0-3576 GCA_036257295.1 Thermoanaerobaculia bacterium | reverse complement strand
TTGCGCGGCCTCGGACAGCTTCGCCCCCTCTTTGGTCAGATGGAAGACGTCGATCGCGCGATCGCCCTCCGTCGAGATCAGGACCAGATCGACGTCGCAGCCGTGGCGCGAGATCACCAGGCTGATGCGGTGCAGCAGCCCAGGCGCGTCCTGGGCCACGATTTCGAGCACGGTATAGCGCTGTGAGTGGGCCTGATCGAACCGGACCAGCGGCTCCACGCGCCGTGGCGGCGGCGGGTGCAGCAACCCCGCTTCGCGGCGCGCCAGCAGAGCCGCCACGTCCTGGCGCCCCGCCACCACTTCGCGCAGGATGGTCTCGAGCTGCTCGGCGCCGCCGGCGTTGATGCGCAGGAAGCCCTCGCCGTCGGTGAACTGGAAGATGTCGAGCACCAGCCCCGACGGGTCGGTCATCGCGCTGCCGCGCAGGATGTCCATCCCGAAGTAGGAGAGCACGCCGCACAGGTTCGAAAACAGGTAGGGGCGATCGAGGGTGGCCACCGTGAGCTCCCACACGTCGCTCCGGCGCTCCAGGAAGCAGTGCACGTCGTCCGGCCTGATGTTGCGCGCCAGGCGAGCGTGGCGGTAGATGGTCTCGTGGTCGAACAGCGCGAGGTAGCGCTGTGGAAACCCCTCGAGGAAGCGCGAGAGCTCGTCGCGGTCGAGATCGGCGGGGCGCTGCGCGACCAGGGCCTCGACCGCGGCCTGGCCGGGCGCGATCACCTCGTCGCCGTAGCCGAGCGTGAGCTGGTTGTAGGCGTCGACGTAGAGGCGCCACAGCAGCTCCTCGCGCCACGGCGTGAGGATCTCGGCCGATACCGCTTCGACGTCGGCGAGCGTCATCAGACAGAGCATCTTGAGATGCTCTTCGGTCGCCACCAGGCGAGCGAAGCCGCGCACGACGCCGGGATCTTCGGTGTCGCGGCGAAATGCCACCACCGACATCTGCAGGTGCTGCTCGATCAGGAACTCGACCGTGGCCCGGGCGTCGCCGACCACACCGAGGCGGTCGAGCATGGCCTGGGCCAGGCGCGCGCTCTCTTCGGCATGGTCCCCCTCCTTCCACTTGCCGATGTCGTGGTACAGGAGGGCCAGGATCAGGAGCTCCGGCTGGTGCAGCTCGGCGAGGATCGAGCCGAAGCGCCCGCGCGATTTCTGCTCCGGCAGCACCAGACGCTCGATGCCACGGATGGTGAGGAGCGTGTGCTCGTCGACCGTGTACTTGTGGAAGAAATCGCGCACCACGCGGCACGAGATGGCGCGGAACTCCGGGAACAGCCGCTCGAGCAGTCCGCAGTCGTGGAGCTCGGAAAGCCGCGCGTAGAGCCCCGGGCGCGGGCGCAGCAGGCGCAGCAGGCGCTGGCCCTCTGTGTGCCCCGGGACCAGGTCCGACGCGGTGAGCGCGCCGCCGTGACGCTCGAACAGCGCGAGCGTGGCGGGATGGATCGCCACGCCGCGGTCGAGCGCGGCCGCGATCACGTCGAGCCAGGAGGCGGGGCTCGCGGCGGCCAGCGCCTCATCGGCGAAGCGCACACCGGCTCCCTCCAGCACCAGGTTCGCGCCCAGATCGACCCGCGTCGCGGCGGCTTCCTCGCTCCGAGTCGCCCGGCGCGCCCGTTCGAGGCTGCGGGCGACCGCGCGCGCGTGGCGGAAGTACTCGCCCATGAGCGCCTCGACCTGCTGCTGCGGGCCGGCGCCGAAGCAGCGCAGCCGGTCGGCCGCCAGCTCCTGCAGGTCGTGGTTGAGCACGTTCCAGTTGCGGCCGGTCTCGAGATGGAGGACCGAGCGCACGCGCAGCAGGAAGTCCTCTGCCTGCTCCAGGCGCGAGTCGTCGATCGCGATCGCCGGATCCGGCGCGCCGCCGAGCGAGCGCAGCAGCCGGGCCGCCGCCACGTCGCGCAGCCCGCCCGGCGCGTCTTTGAGGTCGGGCTCGAGCTGGTAGAGCGTGTCGTTGAACTGGGCGTGGCGTTCGGCGATCAGAGCGAGCAGCGCGTCGAGCATTTCGCCGCGGGCGTCGTGCATCGAGCGCTCGAAGCCGGCGCGCGCGCGCGCGAAGACGACGTCGGCGCCGGCCAGGAAGCGCGCGTCCGTGAGCGCGAGCAGATACAGCGGGTTGTCGCGCTCGAGCACGGCGAAGTCCTCGAGCAGCCGGACCTGATGTCCGACCTGTAGCTTCAAGTCCCAGAGCGGATGCAGTAGCGCCTTGACGAAGCGCTCCTCGGCGCGGCCGAGGCGACCCTCGAACACCACCAGCAGATCGATGTCCGAATGCAGGCAGAGAGCTCGCCGGCCGTAGCCGCCGAGCGCCGCCACCGCGACCTTGCTCTTGGCGAGCGGACGAGCGAGCTCGACGATCGAGCGAAGCAGCTCGTCGAAGCGGTCGGAGAAGCGCTCGTGCGCCGCGCGCCCGCCGCGTCCGGCGCGGGCGTCGGCGGCGAACGCGTCGCGCGCGGCGTCGAGCGCCGACTCGAGACGTTTCTGTCGCTCCGCCGTCTCCGGCGCGGGGATCGATGAGGGGATGGGCATGACCGGAGAATTGCCGAACGCGGGCGAGCGACCGAGCTTAGCGCAACGGATTCGACCCAGTTGACGATTGCGGGCCTCGTGATGGCGAGTCGGAAGCGGTGTCCACCAGCCGGCGCCGGCCCGTGAACGAGGGGACGGCGCGGGGAGAGTGGAGGTGATGGGAGTCATGGCCATCGTCGTCTTCGACTGGGGTCAGAGCGCCGGGCTGGGCACGAGCCCAGCCCGGACCCCTAACGAATCCTCACTGACCGTAGGCGTTCTCACCGTGCTGATCGACGTCGAGCCCGGAGTCTTCGCCTTCGTCGGAGACTCTCAGTCCGATCACCGCGTTGATCAGCTTGAGCAGGACGAACGTGACCACCGCGGAGTAGACCCAGGTGATGAGCACGGCGAGCGCCTGAATGCCGAGCTGCTTGGGATTGCCGTGGAGCAACCCGTCGAAGCCGGCGGGATTGATCGCCGTCCACGCGAACACGCCGGTGAGGAGGGCGCCCAGCGTTCCGCCGACGCCGTGGACGCCGAACACGTCGAGCGAGTCGTCGAGTCCGGTCTTGGCGCGCATGCTGACCGCGCTGAAGCAGACGATGCCGCCCAGCGCTCCGATCACGATCGAGGCCAGCGGGGTGACGAAACCCGCCGCCGGCGTGATGGCCACCAATCCGGCGACGGCGCCGCTGGCGGCGCCGAGCGCCGTCGGCTTGCCCTTGACGAACCAGTCCATGAGGATCCAGGCGATGGTCGCCGCCGCCGCGGCGGTGTTGGTGGCGACGAACGCGCTGGTGCCGAGGCCGCCGGCCGCGAGCGCGCTGCCGGCATTGAAGCCGAACCAGCCGAACCAGAGGATGCCCGCGCCCAGGACGGTGAACGGCAGGTTGTGCGGCGGCATCGGTTCACCGGGGAAGCCGCGCCGCTTCCCCATCACCAGCGCCGCGACCAGCGCCGAGACGCCCGAGCTGATGTGAACGACGGTGCCGCCCGCGAAGTCGAGCGCTCCCATGACGCGCAGATACCCGCCGACGGCCCACACCCAGTGCGCGATCGGGTCGTAGACCA
>DATAFT010000646.1:0-2361 GCA_036257295.1 Thermoanaerobaculia bacterium | reverse complement strand
ACGCTCTCACCGAGGATGAGCACCGAGTTGCCATCAGGTGCAGCCACTGCCCGCACCGGGCGACTGGACAAAGAAGCAAGGACGCCGAGCAAGAGCAGTAACGCCCTGGCTGGCCTGTTGGCTGTTTGCCTGTTCACTGTCGTGTCTCCTCTTTCGCTCGTAGCGTTGACTTTCTTCTTCGTCAACGAGTTCGTTCCGTTGTCTCGCCATCGACTGGACCACGACAGGATCGGCGTGCCGTTCTGGTCATGGTCTGCACGCTGAGACGGCACCCCTCGAGAGGACCGAACATCTGCTCGATCGTTCGGCGCCGCCTGATCGTTCGCTCCCGTCCGCGTTCGACGTCTGGATGAACAGGAGGTGATTCGACATGACCGTAGCCTTGGCATTGGCGGCGTTGGCCGCCATGGCGGCGTTGTCGCCTGGCGCGGGCTGCAAACCTCCGAGAGCTCATCTGCCCCAGGGTGACGCGGCGGCCGCTACAATCCCTCGGCATGGAGTCGACGGCCGCCCGTATCGGCATCCTCACCGTCTCCGACCGCGCCAGCCGCGGCGTCTACGAAGACCGTGGCGGACCGGCGATCCGTGAGTACCTCGACGAGGTGTTGAGCTCGCCCTGGGAGCCGGTGACGCGCGTCGTCCCCGACGAGCGCGGCGAGATCGAGGACGCGCTGGAGGAGCTGTGCGAGCAGGAGGGCTGCTGCCTGGTGGTGACCACCGGCGGCACCGGTCCGGCGGCGCGTGATGTCACACCCGAGGCGACCGAGGCGGTGTGCGAAAAGATGATGCCGGGTTTCGGCGAGCTGATGCGCAAGGTCTCGCTCGAGAAGGTGCCGACCGCGATCCTCTCGCGCCAGACCGCGGGTATCCGCGGCGCGTCGCTGATCGTCAACCTACCCGGACAGCCGCGCGCGATCCGCGAGTGTCTGGACGCGGTCTTTCCCGCTATTCCGTACTGCGTCGACCTGATCGGCGGCCCCTACCTCACCACCAACGAAGCGCGCATCGTCGCCTTTCGGCCGAAGAAGTAGCGATGGCGCACAAGGAAACGCATCTGGTCGAGGTCGTGCGCCTGCCCGAGGAGAAGGCGCTGCTCCTCACCTGGAACGACGGCTATCAGGCCAAGCCGTCGTACCGCTTCTTGTGCGGCTACTGCCCGTGCGCGCGCTGCCAGGGGCACGGTGGAACGATCGAGTTCCACGACCCGGGCCGCGACATCGAGCCGGCCGAGATCACGCCGGTGGGCAACTACGCGATCCAAATCCCCTGGCAGGGAGGATGTCGAGACGGCATCTACAGCTTCCGATTCCTGCGGCGCATCTGCGCGCTCGGTGACGAGACGCCGACGCTGGAGAAAGAAGATACCGGCTAGCTCTCTGTCGGCGCCGAGGACGGCGCGGTCGCCGCTGGCGCCGCGACGGTGATGCGTCCTTCGGCGTCGGCTTCGAACAGCGCGAAGAACGGGATCCCGCGCGCGCGGATCGCCTCGGCGCCACCGGCGCGACGGTCGAGCACCGCGGCCGCCACCCGCACGTCGCACCCGGTCTCGAGCACGGCGTCGAGCGCTTTGAGCGTGGAACCCGCCGTGGTCACCACGTCGTCGAGCACAGCGACGCGACGCCCCGGCCGCAACAGCTGGCCGTCGGGATGCCATGCCTCGTCGATCTTCTGCCCGCGGCCATGGTCTTTCTTCTCGGCGCGCACCGTGAAGCCGTAGATCGGCTCGCCGTCCTGCTCGCTCGCGATCGCCACCGCGGTGGCGAGGTACGCGGCGCCCATGGCCAGGCCTCCCGCCGCCTCGACGTCATAGGGACGCAGCAGCGCCGCCAGCGCCTCGCCGATGAGCGCCGCGCCGCGCGGGGTGAGCACGGTGAGCTTGGTGTCGCAGTAGTAGCGGCTCTTCGCCCCCGACGCCAAAGTGAAGTCGCCATAGCGAATGCTGCGCTCGACCAGGATCTCGCGCAGCTCGTCGAGCAGCGCGCGGGTGCCTCCGGATCCGGCTCGGGCTGGCACCGTCAACGACAACCTCTGTCGCCGCTCGCGCGACGGTCGCCGTTCTCGCCGTCGAGGCTCTGTTCGATGGACGCGTAGGCGTTGTGAGCGTGGATCGACTCGAAGTTCTCGACCTCGACCGCGAACCAGCGGATGCGGGGGTCGCGCCTGAGCCGTAGCGTGACTTCGCGCGAGAGGTCCTCGACGAAGCGCGGGTTGTCGTACGCTTTCTCGGTCACGTACTTCTCGTCCTGGCGCTTGAGCACCGGGTAGAGGTCGCAGCTTCCGGACTCCTCGATCCAGTCGATCAGTTCCTCGATCCAGAGCTCGCCCTCGAAGCGGACCTTGAGCTTCACGATGCCGCGCTGG
>DATAFT010000633.1:0-3601 GCA_036257295.1 Thermoanaerobaculia bacterium | reverse complement strand
GGCTTGAGCTCGACGAAGGCGCACGGCGTCTCGCCCCACTTCTCGCTGGGCTTGGCGACCACCGCGGCGGCGGCGACGGCGGGATGCTCGTAGAGCACGCTCTCGACCTCGATCGACGAGATGTTCTCGCCGCCCGAGATGATGATGTCCTTGGAGCGGTCCTTGAGTTCGATGTAACCGTCGGGATGCCAGACCGCGAGATCGCCGCTGTGAAACCAGCCGCCGGCGAACGACTCGGCGGTGGCCCTGGGGTTCTTGAGATAGCCCTTCATCACCAGGTTGCCGCGGTGGAACACCTCGCCGAGCGTGGCGCCGTCGCGCGGCACCGGCACCAGCGACTCGGCGTCGGCGACCATGAGCCCTTCCTGGACCGGATAGGGCACACCCTGGCGCGCCTTGAGCGCCGCCTGCTCCTCGCTCGGCAGCTCGTTCCATTCGTCGCGCCACTCACACACCACCGCCGGTCCGTAGGTCTCGGTGAGACCGTAGACGTGCGTCACCAGGAAGCCGGCCTCGGCCATCGCCTTGAGCACAGGCGCCGGCGGGGGCGCCGCGGCGGTGAGCATGTTGACCTGGTGGTCGAACGAGCGACGCTGCCGATCATCGCCGGCGAGCACCATCTGCATCACGATCGGCGCGCCGCACAGGTGCGTCACGCGATCGCGAGCGATCGCGTCGTAGATGGCGGCGGTCTCGACGCGCCGTAGACAGATGCCCGTGCCCGCCACCGCGGCGAGCGTCCACGGGAAGCACCATCCGTTGCAGTGGAACATCGGCAGCGTCCACAGATAGACCGGGTGCTTGGGCAGGTTCCACGACAGCACGTTGCCGATCGCGTTGAGGTAAGCGCCGCGGTGGTGGTAGACGACGCCCTTCGGGTTGCCGGTGGTGCCCGACGTGTAGTTGAGCGAGATCGCATCCCACTCGTCGCCGGGAGGCGTCCAGGTGGCGCCGGGATCGCTACCAGCGAGAAACTCCTCGTACTCGATCTCGCCCAGGCGCTTGCCGCCGGGTCCGAACGGATCGGCCAGATCGATCACCGGGATGCGGCGTCCGAGCGTTGCGAGCGCCTTCTCGACGATCGGCGCGAACTCGGTGTCGGTGAGGAGCACCTTCGCTTCCGCGTGCTCGAGGATGAACGCGATCGCCGCGGCGTCGAGACGGTAGTTGAGCGCGTTGAGCACCGCTCCCGACATCGGCACGCCGAAGTGCGCCTCGTACATCGGTGGCGTGTTGGTCGCCATCACCGAGACCGTATCGCCGCGGCGAATGCCCAGCCGCGAGAGCGCCGAGGCCAGCCGGCACGATCGCTCGTAGACCTCGGCCCAGGTGTAGCGTCGATCGCCGTGCGCCACCGCCACGCGGTCGGGGAAGGTC
This sequence comes from Thermoanaerobaculia bacterium, assembly GCA_036257295.1. GTDB lineage: Bacteria > Acidobacteriota > Thermoanaerobaculia > Multivoradales > Multivoraceae > DATAFT01. The sequence goes on along the minus strand of DATAFT010000633.1, from coordinate 2,224 downwards.
GCCGCGCTGCGCGGCAGGAACGAAAGCGGCGTGAGCGGAACGTAGTTCGCCGCGTTCTGGTCGAGGTCGGTCTCGTACGGATTCACCGCTGTCTCCACTCTTACGGTTCAGCACGACGCCACGTCGAATTGGAGATCGATTGTAACGAGATTCCTGGGCCCCGCTACGCGAGTACATCGGTTGACGCTAGGATCATCCAGCAGTTCCATTGCAACGTCAGCAACTATCGAGGATTGAGCATGGTCGCGAAGAAAGTCGTTGGCGACGTTCATCCCGGCGAGATCCTGCTCGACGAGTTTCTTGAGCCGCTCGAGATCAGCCGGTACCGACTGGCCAAAGGGGTGCTGGCCGGCACCTGGTGAGATGACACGCCCCTCCGACCAGCCACCGCTGCACGCCACCCTGCGCTGGGCCCTCGCCTTCGCCTGGCGCGCCCGCCCCGGGCTGGTCAACCTGCTCGCCACCTCGACGCTGCTCGCCGCGCTGCTGCCGGCGGCCACCACGCTCACGATCGGTTTCGTCGTCGCCGCGGTCTACCGAACGGTGCGCTCCTCGACCGAGGCGCTCGACGTCCGCCCCGCCGCGTGGTGGTTCGTGGTGAGCCTGATCCTGATGCTGCTCCAGGGAGCCGCGGCAACGCTGCGACGCTACGCCGAGCAGCGGCTCGGCGACGTCTTGAACCTCGAGCTCTCGAGTCGGATCCTCGACCACGCGGCGACGCTAGACCTCGCCTTCTTCGAGGATCCCGACTCGCAGGACGTATTGTCGCGCGCGGCCAACGATCCGGGTGGATCGTTCCTGCGCTTCTTCGCCGCCGTTTCGAGCGCGGCGGGGTCGGCGGTGCTCTGCCTCGCCCTGGTGGGCGTGCTGATGTGGGTGGACTGGCTGGCCGCTCCGGCGCTCGTGCTGTTGGCGGCGCCGTTCGTCGTCCACCACTGGCGTCTGGGCCGCGAGCGCTTCGAGCTCGAGCGCGTGCGCACCCGTCGTCAACGATGGGCCGCCTACTACCTCGGTCACGTCACGCGTCGCGAGCTGGTGCCGGAGACGCGCATACTCGGCCTGGCGCCGCTTCTGCGCGCTCGCTTCCGAGAGCGTCTGGCCGGCATCCACGACGATCTCTCCGCGCTCTACGCGCGGCAGGCCACCGGGAGGATCGTCGGCTACGCCGTCTATCTGATCGGCCTCGCCGGCGCGGTGGCGTGGGTTGCGGCGCGGACGCGCGCCGGCAGCATCGATCTCGCCGGCCTCGCCACCTTCACCCTGGCCGGCGTGCGGCTGCGCACCGCGGTGAGCGACCTGGCGGCCGAGATCGGCGCCGCGCGCGAGGGATCGCTCTTCCTCACCTACCTCACCGAGTTCCTCGAGCGCCGGCCGTCGATCGCGGGCGGTCGCCAGCAGCCCGCGGCGATCGTGGCCGCGATCGGGCCGGCGGCCGTAGAACCGGCTGCTGCCCGCGCTCCGCGCATCGAGCTCGACCACGTCGGTTTCACCTACCCGGGTGCCGAACGCCCCGCGCTCGACGATCTCTCGCTCTCGATCGACGCTGGGTCGGTGGTCGCGTTGGTCGGCCACAACGGGTCGGGCAAGACGACGCTCGCCAAGCTGCTGGCGCGCCTCTACGATCCCAGCGCGGGGACGATCAGAGTCGACGGCGAGCCGCTCGCGACTCTGGACCTCGCGAGCTGGCACCGCTGCCTGAGCCTGGTCTCCGAGAGCCCGGTGGTCTACGAGGCGAGCCTGCGCGAGAACGTCGCCTTCGGCGACTGGCGCGCGCTGCTCGACGACCGCGCGGCGATCGAACGGATCGTGCGCGAGTCGGGCCTCGACGCCATCGCTGCAACGCTCGAGGACGGCATCGACACCGAGCTCGGTCGTGGCTTCGGCGCCGCCGATCTCTCGCGCGGCCAGTGGCAGAGCGTCGCGATCGCCCGCGCGCTGGCGCACGATCCCGGGCTTCTCATCCTCGACGAGCCGACCGCCAACCTCGACGCCGAAGCCGAGGCGCGCGTCTACGCCGCCGTGCGCGAGCTCGCGCGGGGTCGCACCACCGTCCTCATCTCGCACCGTTTCTCGACCGTGCGGTTGGCGGATACCATCTTCGTGCTCGAAGCGGGCAGACTGGTCGAGTCAGGGAGCCATCGCGAGCTCATTACCGCGAACGGGCTCTATTCCCGGCTCTACCGGCTTCACCATCCCGCTTCGGACGCCGCCGAGTCGCCCGCGG
>DATAFT010000537.1:0-8103 GCA_036257295.1 Thermoanaerobaculia bacterium | reverse complement strand
AGGTGCAACGCTCCTACGACGTGTCGAGCATGCACTCGATCGTGGTGGCGGCGGCGCCGTGCCCGTTCGAGGTCAAGCGCCGCGTCATGGACCTGTTCGGTCCCGTGCTCTACGAGTTCTACGGCGCCTCTGAGACGGGCGTGAACACCTTGATGAAGCCCGAAGAGCAGCTCACCAAGCCCGGGTCGTGCGGCAAGGTGGTCGACGGCGTCGACATGAAGATCCTCGACGATCAGGGCAACGAGTGCGCGCTCGGCATCCCCGGCGAGATCTGGGTCAAGACCGAGTCGCTCATCACCGAGTACTACAACAACCCGAAGGCCACCGCCGACGCGCGGCGCGGCGACTACTTCTCGGTGGGCGACATCGCCTACCGCGACGAGGACGGCTACATCTTCGTGGTCGATCGCAAGCGCGACATGATCATCTCGGGCGGCGTCAACATCTGCTCGACCGAGATCGAGAACGTGATCCACGCCCATCCCAAGGTGTGGGACGTGGTGGTGATCGGCGTGCCGGACGAGGAGTGGGGCGAGTCGGTGCACGCCATCGTGCAGCCGCGGCCCGGCGACGATCTCGAGCCGGCGGAGATCGCCGGCTTCGTGCGCGAGCACCTCGCCGACTACAAGAAGCCGCGCTCGATCGAGATCCGCCGCGAGCTGCCGCGCGACGAGGCCGGGAAGATCCGCAAGCGCGAGCTGCGCGAGCCGTTCTGGGCGGGGCACACCAAGCGCGTGTAGGGGAGCAGCTTGCCTCCCTGCGCGGGCGGCGGCATTCACCGTCCCTGCGCGCTGCTATATTCACGCGCCGTCATGCGAGAGGGTAAATTCGGAGACCTCTGCAGCGTGGTTGCGCCGCTTCACGGTCTCACGCCGCGTGAGGAAGTACGGCGTCTCGAGATGGATGCCGCGAAAGAGCGTGACGGTGTCGACCGGTGGTCGTCCGCCCTTGGCCGAGAGCCGATCCGCCCAATCGCCCCAGGTGCTCTGCACGCGCGTGACGAGAATGAGTCGGCGCGCGCCCCATTGGGCGAGCGCTCGCACCAGATCCACTCGCTCCTCGGGCGGATAGTCCTCGAGCACCTCCTGCAGAATCGCGGTGGTGAACGCTCCTACCCGCGCCGCCGGCTCGCGAACGTCCGCGACCGCGAAGCGCAGTCCCTTGACGCGCGGCGCCGAGCGGAACCGAGGCAGCAGATCGATGCCCACCACGGTCGCGCCCAGGCCGGCGAGATGCGCGGCGAGGCCCCCGGTGCCGCAGCCGGCGTCGAGGATGGTCTGACGAGTGAGCGGCTCGAGCCAGTGGAGGATGGTGCGGCGCGCGAGCCGGCGCCCACCGATCACGTTCTCCTCCCAGTAGGTGGAAGGGCGCTCGCTCTCGACGCGGTCCCAGGCGCGGCCCTGCTCACCGGCGTAGAGGCGGGCGAGCGCCGCTCGATCGACGGGCATCGTGGGGCGAGGATATCCGCCCTCGGGGCGGCGGCGATCGTCGCGGGTCTCGCCGTCGCGTGCGGCAGGGGCGAGCCTCCTCCACCGCCGCCGCAGCCGATCGCCTACAGTCACCATCCGCACGTGGTCGAAGGCGAGATGCCATGCACACGTTGCCACTACGGCGCGGCGGAGGGGACGCGGGCCGGACTGCCGCCGGTTTCGTTCTGCGTCGGCTGCCATCGCCGGCGCATCCCCGATCACCCGGAGATCGTCAAGATGATGCAGCTCTACGAGAGCGGCGAGCCGATCCGGTGGCGCAAGGTCAACGTGATGCCGGAGTCGGCGATGATCCACTTCGACCACGGCGCGCACACCCGCGCCGAGGTGAAGTGCGAGACCTGCCACGGCGACGTCGGCCAGATGACGCTGGCGCGCCGGGTGGTCGATACCGCGGACATGGCATGGTGCATCGACTGTCATCTCGAGCGCGAGGCGTCGACCGACTGCGTCACCTGCCACCACTGAGGAACGAATGGTCGAACGTCGCACTTTCCTCAAGGGCTCGGCGCTCGCCGCCGGGGTCGCGCTGCTCGAAGCCTGCGGTGGCGACGACGTTCAGTACCTGGTGCAGCCGCTCGAGCGCCCGGAAGGCCGGCCCGGCGAGGGGGTGTGGAAGCAGTCGGTCTGCGGTCAGTGCTCGGCCGGTTGCGGAACCGTCGTTCGCGTCGTGGACGGCGACGCGCGCAAGGTCGAGGGGTTGCGCGCGCACCCGATCAACCATGGCGGCCTGTGCGCGCTGGGTCAGGCCGCGCTGCAGGCCCACTACGACCCCGACCGCGTCACGGCGCCGATGGTGCGGCGTGGAGCCCCGGCAGAGCTGGCCGGCTCGAAGACAGACGCACAGCCCAAGGATCGAAGCGCGCCGCTCGAAGCGGTCGAGTGGGACGCGGCACTGGCCGCCGCGGCGGAGGCCATCGCCGCGGCCGCCACCCACGACCCCTCGTCGATCGTCTTCGTCGACGGCAGCGGCAACACGTTCCTCCACGCCCTGCTCGTGCGTCTCGCCCGGGCCATCGGTGCTCCGGCGCCGATCGCGCTCGAGCCGTCGCAGCTCGAAGTGGAGCGGCGCGCGGCTGCAATCGCGCTCGGATTCGACCGGGAAGCCGCCTACGACCTGCCGCGCTCCGACTACATTCTCTCGATCGGCCCCGCCTTCCTCGATCGGGGCGCGCAGCCGGCATGGTCGACCTGGGCCATGGGCCAGGTCCGTGGCGGCACACCCGGCCGTCGCGGCAAGCTGGTGCAGGCAGAAGCGCGCATGTCGCTCACCGCCGCCTTCGCCGACGAATGGCTGCCGGTGGTGCCCGGCGAAGAGGGCACGCTTGCGCGCACCCTCGCCGGGGTGATCCTCGCCGAGGCGCCGGCGCGCGGGGACGCCGCCGGCTATCGCGCGGTGTTCGCCGAGGAGCCGCCCTCGCTCGAAGAGGGCGCGCGCCGGTGCGACGTCCCGGCGAAGACGATCCGTCGCGTCGCTCGCGAGCTGTTGCGCGCGGAGCGACCGGTGGTGCTGGGCGGCGGCACGGCCGCCGTCCAGGTCCGCGGCCTCGACGCCACGATCGCGGCGCTGGCCTTGAACCTACTGCTCGGCGCGGTGCGCCGCGCCGGCGGCGTGTATCCGAGCGCCACGTTCGGCGTCGCCTCGACGCTGCTGCCGGCCGGAGCCGGTGCGGCGATGAGCGCCACCGCGCTCGAAGCGCGCCTGCGCGGGATCGGCGACCCCCCGCGCGTTCTAGTGGTGTGCGAAGGCGACCCGGCGCACACGCGGCCGGGGTCGCGTGGTTGGCGCGAGGGCCTCGGCCGCCTCGAGACCATCATCACGCTCACCACCGCGCTCGACGACACCACGACGTTCGCCGACGTCGTGCTGCCGATCCACTCCGACGTCGAGCGGTTCCAGGCCGTCGAGCCCGCCGGTCTCCCGTTCCCGGTCCTGAGCCTCGCCAAGCCAGTAGTGAAGGCGCTCGGCGACAGCCGACATCCCGGGGACATCGTGCTGGCCCTCGCCACGGCTCTGGAGCGCAAGGACGCGTTGCCCTGGGAGTCGTTCGAAGCGATGGTCGAGCAGACCGTCACAGCCGCCGCGCCAACGCTTCCCGCCGGCGCCGCAACCGACGCGTCGCAGCTCTGGACCGAAGCGGTCGAGCGGGGCGGCGTCTGGATCGACGAGATCCCGGCGGCGCCGGCCATCTCGGTCGGCGCCAGCATCGCGCCGCAGCAAGGCACGCCAGTGCTGCGCTCCCCCATCGTCGCCGAGCCGGTAGCGAGCAAGCCGGCTTCCGGCGCGCCCAACGCGGGCACACCAACGGAAGGGCTCACGCTTCTCCTCTTCGAGTCACCCAAGTACGGTGACGGACGGGGCGCCAACAAGGCGTGGCTCCAGGAGCTTCCGGATACCTTGACCACGGTGATGTGGAACGGATGGGCCGAGATCGCGTCGCGCGACGCGGAACGGCTCGGGATCGCCACCGGCGATCAGGTCGAGCTCACCACCGAGGCGGGCTCGATCGAGGTGCCGGCGGTGGTGCGCCCCGAGGCACGGCCCGGCACGATCGCGCTGCCGCTCGGGCCCGGCCATCGCGACTACGGCCGCTATGCGCGCGGGCGCGGCAGCAATCCGCTCGACCTGATCGGCGCCGACAACGTCGAAGGCACCACCAGTCCAGTGCTCTCGGGCCGCGTGCGGATATCGCGCACCGGCAAGGCGAAGCTCGCGCTCTACGGGCGGGGATTGCGCGAGGCGGAGCACATCCCGACCGGCTGGGCGCCGATGAAGAGGGGCCACTGATGACGCGATGGGGCATGGTCGTCGACGTCGATCGCTGCACCGGCTGCGACGCCTGCGTGGTGGCCTGCCAAGAGGAGAACAACGTCCAGATCGTCGGCGAGTCGGAAGCGGCCAACGGGCGAGCCATGCACTGGCTGCGCATCGAGCGCTATGTCGAGGGCGAGTTCCCCGACGCGCGCGTGACGTTCCGTCCGGTGCTGTGCCAGCACTGCGGCGAGGCGCCGTGCGAGCCGGTGTGTCCGGTCTACGCCACCTACCACACGCCCGACGGGCTCAACGCGATGGTCTACGCGCGCTGCGTCGGCACCCGCTACTGCGCCAACAACTGCCCGTACACCGTGCGCACGTTCAACTGGTTCGATCCCGAGTGGCCGGCGCCACTCGATCGCCAGCTCAATCCCGACGTGAGCCCGCGGGTGTCCGGAGTGATGGAGAAATGCACCTTCTGCGTGCAGCGCATCCAGGGCGCGGAGCGCGCTGCCGACGCCGCCGGCCGCGAGGTCGCCGACGGCGACATCCGCCCCGCCTGCGCGGCGGCGTGCCCGGCCCAGGTCTTCACGTTCGGCGACCTCGAGGACCCCGAGAGCCGGGTGTCGCGCCTGGCGAAGAGTCCACGCGCGCACCACCTGCTCGGCGACCTCGGCACGCAGCCCGGCGTGATCTATCTCGAGGGCGCTGACTGGGGCGGCAACGCTGGTGACGGCGAGGCGGGCGATGAGACCGAGCCTGCTACGACCGAGCCGAGCACGACCGAGCCCGCGGCTCCGGCGACGGCCGCCGCCGGGGAGACGTCGCCGTGAGCGCCGGCGCGATGGCGGGGTCGGGCGACCGCGCGCGCGAACGCCTGGCGCTCAACCGGTTCCGTCCCTGGCTGGTGGTGGCGACGCTCGCGAGCGGCGCGCTCACCCTGCTCTTCTTCTACGCCTGGGGCTATCAGCTCTGGAACGGCATCGGGGTGGTCGGGATGAACCGTCCGGTGTCGTGGGGCATCTACGAGTCGACGTTCGTGTTCTGGATCGGCATCAGCCACGCCGGCACACTGATCTCCGCGATCCTCCGCGTGACCGGCGCTGAATGGCGCCGCCCGGTGACACGCTGCGCCGAGGCCATCACCGTCTTCGCCCTGTGCGTCGGCGGCCTCTTCCCCATCCTCCACCTGGGCCGCGCCTGGAAGGTCTACTACGTGATGCCCCTGCCCAACTCCCGCGGGTTGTGGCCCAACTACCGATCGCCGCTGGCCTGGGACTCGGTGGCGATCTCGGCGTACCTGATCGGCAGCATCCTCTATCTCGGGCTACCGCTACTGCCCGACCTCGCGATCCTGCGCGATCGGGCCAGCGGCTGGCGCAAGCGCTTCTGGACGCTCACCGCGCTCGGCTGGAGCGGCACCGCGCAGCAGTGGCGATCGCTCGAGGCCGGCATCAAGGTGATGGCGATCGTCATCATTCCGCTCGCGGTGTCGGTTCACACCATCGTGTCGTGGGACTTCGCGATGACCCTGGTGCCGATGTGGAACTCGACCATCTTCGGTCCTTACTTCGTGGTCGGCGCGATCTACTCCGGCATCGCGGCACTGCTGGTCGCGATGGCGTTGCTGCGCTTCGGCCTCAAGCTCGGCGACTGGCTCACCGACAGCGTGTTCTCCAAGCTCGCGCTGCTCTTCCTGGTGATGACCATGGCCTGGGGCTACTTCACCTTCTCGGAGCACCTCACCGCCTGGTACGCGAACGAGGTGGCGGAGGCGCGCGTCCTCTGGACGCGTCTGACCGGCGCCGCGGCGCCGCCGTTCTGGACCATGGTGGTGCTCAACTTCGTGGTGCCGATGCTGGTGCTTCCCTTCCGCCGCGGCCGCCGGCCGGTGCCGCTGTGCCTGGTCGGGATCGGCGTCCTGATCGGAATGTGGCTCGAGCGCATCCTGATCGTGGTGCCTTCGCTCGCGACGCCCCGGCTCGCCTACACCGTCGGGAGCTACACGCCGAGCTGGGTCGAGCTTTCGATCCTGGCCGGATCGGCGGGACTGTTCCTCTTCCTCTACCTGGTCTTCATGCAGGCGGCGCCGATCCTCTCGGTGTGGGAGATTGCCGAGGGCGAGCGTCACGAGGCTGGCCCATCCCCGGTTGGGGCAGGGGGGGCGTCGAGCGCGGGGGCGCGAACAGCAGGCGCGCGCCGTGATGCGGGCCACGATGTCGGCGCGGCCGCGACCGGAGGAGCATGAGCGTGAGTGACGCGACTGGCCCCCAACGGGTTCGCGTCGTTCTCCCCGACGAGGAGTCGCTGCGGGGCGCGATCGAGCTCCTCGAGCGAGCGTCGCTGCGCGCGCGCGTCGTCGAGGTGCGCTCGAGCGTTCCGTTGTCCGAGGATCTGGCGGAGCTGGCGCCGACTAGGCGATCGCGGGCGCCGTCCTGGGGCATCGCCGGTGGAATCGCCGGCGGCGTCGCGGGTTGGTTGCTCGCGCTCTTTACCGCCAAGGCCTATCCGATCGTGACCGGTCACATGCCCATCGTCGCCGCGCCGACGTCGGGGATCGTGATCTACGAAGGCATCGCGCTGGGCGCCGTGCTCGCCACCACGTTCTGCGTGCTCCGTGAAGGCGGTCTCTTGCGACGGCGGCGGCGCGAGACGCAGCCTCACGACGAGGAACGCCCCCCCACTGGCGCGATCGCGGTCACTTTCGAGGCGGACGGCGTGCTAGCCTCTCGCGTCGCAGCGTTCTTTGCGGAAGGGGGCTGGCGCAAGGACACGACTTGAGTCGGATCGGTGGATCATCTGACCAGCCCCCCCCGCCCCAACCGGGGATGGGCCAGGAGAACGCCATGAAACCAGCGCTGTGCCTCGCGACCCTGATCTTGGTGGTTTGCTCTCGTCCGCTTCTCGCCTGTAGCTGCGCACCTCAGACCACCGCGCAACTCCTCACCAGCTCCTCCAACGTGTTCCTGGCGACAGCCACCAACGTCACCTTCATCGACCAGGATCAACCCAACATCGAGCCTCGCATCAAGGTGCAGTTCGCCGAACCGGAGAAGAAGTGGAAGGGTAAGGCCGTCTCGAAGCTGCAGACCGTCTTCAACAAGTCCACCTGCAACGGCTTCGCCTTCGAGGCGACCAAGCGATATCTGGTGTTCGCCTACAAGGAGGACGGCGAGACCAAGGTCGGCGCTTGCACCGTCTTCTTGAACGCGGAAACAATCTCCACGAAGAGCGCCGAGCTCGACGCGCTGGCGCCGCCGCAGTGACGCCGCGGCCTAGGTGGCGGCAAGGTAGCTGAGGGTCACCAGCACGACGAGGGTGCCGACCACGATCGCCGTCTGCGCCTTCCATGGTTGGCCTCTCATCAACCAGAACGGCATCGAGATCACAAACGGGGCTGTAAAGGAGAGCCCCTTCAAGATCTCTCTCGTCATGGTCCAACCGGCCCGAGCGCTGGCGAAGAGCAAACCCGAAAGGATCAGTGAGCCGACGATCATCACGCCGGCGCCGATCAATCCATCGCGGATGCTGGCGCGGAAGTTCCCCCGTTCGCAGGCCATCATGGACTTGAGCAAGGTCGATCCTCCTTCATTGGAAGCCGTGCTGTATGTCTTCGCCGCGCGCCGCACGTCGAGCGACAACCAGGCGTCGATCGCCCCCATGACGATGTCGATCATCTGCTGGACGTGAAGCGCGTCGTTGCCGACGATCGCGAGGAACTCCTCGCCGTAGCGGTCCCGCCACGCGCGCGGGTAGAGACGGAGTAGGCCTTCGGCAGTAGTCATCGCTACGCGCTCTCTTCCGCCATTCTCGCGCCAGCCAGTCTCGCCTGGCCCACGCGGGCGACCGCGCGTAGATGTT
>DATAFT010000070.1:0-2214 GCA_036257295.1 Thermoanaerobaculia bacterium | reverse complement strand
GCCTGGCGGAACACCTCGGCCATGGTCTCGGCCGACGCCGGCAACAGATCGGTGAAATCGGCCACGCTGTGTGAGGTCGGATAGAGGGAAGTCAGGATCGAGGGCACCGAGACCTTGGTCCATGCCGCCTGCGAGATGGCGTCGTCGGCGACCGCACCCTCGGCGGCGAGCGCCGACAGATGCGGCGCGGTGTCGCGGTCGTAGCCCCACACCGAGAGATGGTCGCGCCGGAGCGTGTCGATGATGACGACCACCACACCCTGAGGCTTGGCCGGCGCCTTGCCACTGCCGGCGATCCGGCTGCGGACCACGGGCGAGCCCCAGAGCCCGATCGCTCCCGCGTCGGGCGCGTCGAGGTGCAGCGCGATCTGTGTCGCCTTGCCGCCCAGTCCGGTGAGGTCGACGTGCACGTCCTCCCACCGCTTCGCCGTCGTCACCGTCCGGCGCACGCGCCGCTCGGCGCCAGCGGCGTCACCGCCGATCGTGACCTCGAACGTCAGTGGACCTGGCGAAAGCGTCGCCACCGCGAGCTCGAGATAGGGATCGGCCGGAAGCCTGAGATCCGCGAACGAGATCGTCTCGGGGCTGCGCGCCACCAGCGTCTCGCGAAACGACCCTTCGAGACCCTGCCAGGAGAGGCCGGCGGGGATCGACGCCAGGTGCTCGCGCTCTAACACCACCCGCACCGATTCGATCGCGAACTCGGCGCCGGCGGCGTCCGCCGGCCGCAGCAGCAGATGACGAACGCCGGCGACCGCGATCGGCGACACCGGGCGCAAGGTGTAAGGCTTGGCCTCCTCGCCCGGGACGATCGGCGTCGTGAAGCCGAACGCGAACGGATTGCCGAGGACCATCGGCAGGATGATTTGCTCCGAGGCGCTGATTCCGAAGCTCGCGCGCCCGCCTCCGCTTGTCCGCAGGCGCACCTCGACCGAGTGGATCTTGTCGCCAGCGAGCTCGGGGGGCGGTGTCCAGTCGAGCACGATGACCGGCATCGGCATCTCGGTCCTGCCGCGCAGCGCGCCGTTCTCGACGCGCAGGTCGGTGACGCCGGCGAGACCTTTCCAGCCGGCGGTGTCTTGCGCGCCGTCACCGCTCCAGACCCACTCGGTCCTTGCGATCTGCCCGGCATCGCCCGGCGAACCCTCGACCGTCGCGGTCGAGAACACGTCCGCCAGACGCAGCGGCCGGTGGTCCGCCCCCGCGCCACCTCCTCCTCCCGCGCAGGCCAGGGCAGCGAGGCCCACCAGCGCGATTGCCACCCACTTGTCCGCACTTGCCGGCTGACGCGCAGTCATCAGACTCCCTCCTCGCCGTCGCTGGCGTTCACGCCGCGCTCGGCAGCACTTCAACCCAGAAACGCTCGATGGTGTCGAGCAGCACGCGATGCGGCACCAGGCCGTTGTACATCCAGCAGAAGATCCAGCGCACGGGCAGGCGCCCGCGTAGCTCCGCGAGTTGGCGTGACACCGTTGTGGGGCTCCCCACCAACGCCAGCCCGTCGCGGAAGAGGTCCGCTTGCTCACCCGTCTCGGGATCGATCAACCCACGCGCGAAGCCGAACGGCTCGAACCAGGCGGCGCCGCAGAACGCGCCGCTCGATCGCCACAGCAGGTAGGCCTGTTCGTCGGTGGGTGCGATCACCAGGTCACGCAGCACGCCGACGCCATCCCCGAGCGGGCGGCCGGAGGTCTCGGCGTAGAGCTCGAACAACCGCCGCTCGAGCCGCGGATGAAGCGGCGGGAGGATCGCGGTCACTCCTTCCGCCGCGCACCAGCGCACGCTGCGCTCCGACGAGGCGAACGGCTGGAAGATCGGCGGATGCGGCTTCTGCACCGGCTTGGGCACCACCGCGACCTGGCGCAGGATGCCGTTCTCGACCCCACCACCCCAGCTCCTGGTCGCCTCGAGCTCCCACGGCGTCTCGCCCGGCGGCACCCGCCAGTAGCGGCCCTGGTAGTCGATGAAGTCCTCGGTCCAGGCGCGCTTGATGATCCGGAAGCACTCCTCGAACGCCTCGCGATTGGCGGCGTCGATGGCGTCGTGCTGATGCGGCAGCGCGCCGTGGATGCCGTGCGTCTGCTGCGCCATGACGTCGACCCAGCGCCGCTGGTAACCGCGCGCGAAGCCGGCGTTGGCGCGGCCACCGGTCATGTGGTCGAGCATCGCGATGTCCTCGGCGACCCGGATCGGGTTCTGAGCCGGCAGGACGAT
>DATAFT010000514.1:0-6582 GCA_036257295.1 Thermoanaerobaculia bacterium | reverse complement strand
CGGTGCACCACACGATGCGCCGCACGCGGGCGTCGAGGTCGGGCTGGATGTCGGTGAAGGAAAGGTCGCTCATGGTCACCCCAAACCCGGCCGCACCAGCTCGAGTGGCTGCTCGCGCTCGTACTTGTGCGCCGGCGTGTTGACGATCGCCTCGAGTGGCGCCGCGCCGAACGAAGCTTCGATCCGCTCGCGCGGCACCGGGCCGTAGGTGGTCGAGCGCTGGCGCGGGGTACGGCCGCGTTCGCGGATGAGCGCCTCCATCCGCTCCGGCGGAAGCTCCTGCCCCCACGCCGCGCCGGCGGCGCGCGTGATCGACTCGTTCATCAGGGTGCCGCCGAGGTCGTTGACGCCAGCGTCGAGACAGGCAGCGACACCTTGCGGCCCCATCTTCACCCACGAGGCCTGGATGTTCTGGATGTGTGGGTGAAGCGCAAGGCGAGCCACTGCGTGCATGAGGATCGCTTCGCGGAACGTCGGTCCCTTGCGGGCATGGCCCTTGAGATAGATCGGCGCTTCCATGTGCACGAACGGCAGCGGCACGAACTCGGTGAAGCCGCCGGTCCGCTTCTGCAGCTCGCGAAGGCGCAGCAGGTGTCGGGCCCAGTTGCGAGGCCCTTCGATCGACCCGTACATGATGGTCGAGGTGGTGCGGAAGCCGACGCGATGGGCCGTCTCCATCACCTCCAGCCACTGTGCGGTGTTGATCTTGTCGGCGCACAGAACGGCGCGGATCTCGTCGTCGAGGATCTCCGCCGCGGTGCCGGGGAGCGTGCCGAGGCCGGCTTCCTTGAGCCGGCGCAGGAACGTCTCGAGCGACACGCCGAGCGTCGCCGCGCCCTGCCACACCTCGAGCGGCGAGAAGGCGTGGACGTGCATGTCGGGGGCCGCCTCCTTTACCGCGCGGCACAGATCGAGATAGGTCTGGCCGGTGTAGTCGGGATGGATGCCGCCCTGCATGCAGACTTCGGTGGCGCCGCGCTCCCACGCCTCGAGCACACGGCGCTGCACCTCGTCGAGCCCGAGGTCGTAGGGCTTGCCGCGCAGGTTTTCGGCCAGCTTGCCCTTCGAGAAAGCGCAGAACTGGCACTTGAAGTAGCAGACGTTGGTGTAGTTGATGTTGCGGTTGACGACGTAGGTGACGACGTCGCCGCGAGTCTCGCGCCGCAGCGCGTCGGCTGCGTGCACCACCGCTTCGAAGTCGGCGCCGCGGGCTCGGAAGAGCGAGGCGACCTCGTCTTCGGCGAGGTCAAGACCAGCACGCGCACGGTCGAGAATGGAATGCACGGCGCCGCCCGCATGGGATCGCACCGGCGAAGCTACGCGCGCGAGGTCGATCGCCGGAGGCTCGAGAACCACGCCCGGCGACCAGGTCTCGACCCGGGCCAGGCCGTCGGCGTCCATCATCTCGAGTACGCGCGGCCGGATCGCTTCGTCGAGCCAGGTCTCACCGTCGAGGGCGTAGCTCGGATAGATCGTCAGTCGTTCCTGCAGGAGCTTCCCAGCGCGAGCGGTCTCCTCGGCGAGCCGCTCGAGGTGCGGCCAGGGCGCTTCGGGGTTGACGAAGTCGGGCGTGATCGGCGACACGCCGCCCCAGTCGTTGATCCCGGCGGCGACGATCTGCTCGAGCGCGCCGGGCGACAGATTCGGGGGCGCCTGCACGCTCATCGACGGACCGCAGATGAGCCGCGCCACCGCGATCGTCCACAACAGATCTTCGAGCGACGGCTCGGGGTGCTCCGCCATCCGCGTCTCGGGCTTGGCGCGGAAGTTCTGGACGATGATCTCCTGGATGTGCCCGTGCGCCTGGTGCAGGTCGCGGATCGCGAGCAGCGACTCGACCCGCTCGCGACGCGTCTCGCCGATGCCGATCAGGATGCCGGTGGTGAACGGAACCCGCGCCTCACCGGCGAGACGGAGCGTCTCGAGCCGACGCGCCGGCATCTTGTCCGGCGAGCCGTAGTGGGCGCCGCCCTTCTCGTTGAGGCGCGCCGACACCGTCTCGAGCATGATCCCCATCGACGCCGACACCCGGCGCAGCGCCGCAAGATCGGCGGCGTCCATCAACCCTGGATTGAGATGCGGCAGCAGACCGGTCTTCTCGAAGACGAGCTGCGCCGCCTCGCGCAGGTACTCGAGCGTGGTCGCGTGGCCCAGATCGGCGAGCCCTTCGCGGGCGGCCCGGTAGCGTCGCTCGGGCTTGTCACCCAGTGTGAACAGCGCTTCCTTGCAGCCGGCCGCAGCGGCGGCGCTCGCCTGCTCGAGCACCTGCTCGCGCGTCATGTAGGCGCTCTCGCCTCGGCGCGGCGGCCGCGCGAAGACGCAGTAGTGACAGATGTCGCGGCACAGATGCGTGAGCGGCAGGAAGACCTTCTTCGAGTAGGTGACGACGCCGCCGAAGCCCTGGTCGCGCAGCGCCGCTGCTGCCTCGAGCAGCGCGGGGAGCGAGCTTGCGGCGGCGCCGTCGAGCCCCAGCGCGTCCTCGCGCGACGGCGCCCGGCCTGCTGCCCAACCCGCGACGATGCGGTCGAGCGCGACCCGGTCCATCACCATCGCTCCTCCGACGGCGCCAGCTCGTTCTGTCGCGCGGGAGCGACCACGCGACCGAACCGGCGCAACAGGTCGGAGGTCTCGGGCCCCGGCGACTGCATCGCGATCGCGTCGAGGTCGTTCTCGACGTCGACGTCGTAGCGCAGGCCACGGGCGTCCATCACCTTGGGCTCGATCCCGGCCGAGCGCGCGGCCTGCAGGTGTCGCTCGAAGCTCTCCTCGCCGAACAGGAACGGGCAGAGATCGGGCGGCGTCGCGGCCAACGCGTTGGTGCCGACGCCGCGGCGGTCGGCCACCAGGGTGATGGCCCGGCCCGCGCCGTGCTCTTCGGCCAATGCCGAGAGCTCGGCCGCAGTCACCGCCGGGACGTCGGCCGGCACCACCAACAGGCCCGGCGCGCCGGCCTCGACCAGATGCGCCGCCGCCTGCCGCAGCGCAGCGTTGAGATCATCGGCGCCGCGTTCCGCCAGCACCTGAGCCCCGCACTCCTTGGCCAGGGCGCCGACCTCGGCGTCGCGCGTGATCACCAGCACGTCGGCGAGGCCGCTCGACGCCCGCAGCGCGCCGAGCACGTCACGGAGCATCGCGCGCACCAGGCGCTCGCGCTCGTCCTGGAACAGCGCGCCCGACAGGCGCTGCTTGGAGCGGGCGATCTCCTTGACCGGCACGACGGCCCACAGGGTTGGATAGCGAGGTGGCATGAGAGATCGAGCGTGCGACGAATCGAGAAAACGCTACCACGATCGCTCCGACTCGCCATGGAGCCGCCCCCAAGGAGCGCGACACCCGCCCTGCGGGCTGGTGCAAGCACGTCGCTCAGATTTCGTTGCATCGTGCGTTGTGAAGTAAGCTCCGCCGCGAGGAGCGTGCGACTTTAGTCGCGCGGTCTCGTCAGGTCCCTCGGGGACGCGCGCACGACTCGCGCACGTCTAGCTCGAAACGGAGGTTTGCTATGGCCACCACCCGAAGAGCGAAGCGGAAGGTGAAGAGGGCAGTTCGCAAGGCGGTGCGTCGCAAGGGCGTCAAGAAGCGGGTCGTCCGCCGTCGCGTGAAGCGCGCGGTGCGCAAGGCGGTCCGTCGCAAGGGCGTCAAGAAGCGGGTTGTCCGCCGCCGCGTGAAGCGCGCCGTGCGCCGGGTGGTTCGCGCGAAGGCCGCTCAGTCGTCAGCCGGCGGCGGCCTGTAGGTCGTCGCTGTTTCCGGGCCGGCTCCCGCGCGGGGCCGGCCCTATCTCGTGCGCCTCGTCGCGCACTCCCAACCAGATCAGTGCCCACGAGCAGGCGCCACGCGCCGGCCGATCGCGCCTCGACCTCCGGCATGAGCGCTTTCGCCAGCCCGAAGTCGAGGATCTTGACCGCTCCGGGCCTCGCACCCGTGCCACCGCCCGCCTCGATCTTGATGTTGGCCGGTTTGAGGTCGCGGTGGATGATGCCCTTGGCGTGCGCCGCCTCGAGACCCTCGGCGATCTGCACGAAGAGCGACAGCGCCTGCTCGAGAGCAATGGGGCCGCGCTCGATGCGGTCGGCGCGTTGCGCCCTCGACCACCTCCATGGTCAGGAAGTGCGTGGCGTCGGCCTGCTCGAAGCCGTAGACGGTGGCGATGTTGGGGTGGTTGAGCGCCGCCAGCATCCGCGCTTCGCGCTCGAAGGGCGCCAACCGTTCGGAGTCGGCGGCGACGTCCTCCGGCAGCATCTTGATCGCAACGTCGCGCCCGAGCTTGGCGTCGCGCGCGCGATACACCACACCCATCCCTCCCGCACCCAGGGTCGAGAGGATCTCGTAGGCCCCGACGCGATCGCCAGGCTGAAGCGGCATGTAGTGGGCGATTGTACGCGGGTCGCTTCACGCGCCGGCGCGAGCTGCGCGTCTGGAAGCGGGCGGGAGCGTATTCAGCGTCGCCGGCGGCGCAGGAGCCTCAGCGTCTCCTCGTTGATGCTCTGGCGAGGACCCACGAAGACCACTGATGCCGGGCTGAAGCCCCCGGATCAGCTCGGCGACGTGCGTCGGAACGCGCAGCCTCTGGCGCACGCTCACCGCGCCCGCCTAGTCCTCGAAGAGCTCCTGCAGGGTGTAGAGGGATGCTCGACCTTCGGACGGATCTCCGACACGCTCTCCTCGTCGAGGCGAATCGCCAGGGTCAGGACAGGTGGGCCGCACGCCTTCAGGCGATGCATCGAACGCATCACTCAAGTATGATATCGAGTATGCGCGCCACGGTGACCGTCGACGACGAGCTCTTCGCGGAGGCGGACCGCCGAGCGGCAGAGCTCGGGGTCAGTCGTTCCGGCTTCTACCAGAGGGCCCTCGAGCACTACCTCGAGCAACTGCGTGCCGCGGCCCTCACCGATCGGATGAACCGCTTTCTCGAGCGGTACGGTGACGGGATCGACTCCGATTTCGCGAGTCACGTCGCCGAGGTCTGGTCTCGCGACATGGGCGACGACGAGTGGTAGACCTGCCCGAGCCGAGCCGCGGCGAGATCTGGTGGGCGGTCGCGGACAAACGCCGGCCGGTGGTCGTCGTGCAGGCCGACTTCCTCAATCGCAGCCGCACCGGCTGGATCCTCGCCGTTCCCTTGACGACCAAGCTGGAACGCGGCGAGGCTCCCGGAAACGTTCGAATCTCGAAGCGCGACTCCGGCTTGGCTCAGGCGTCGGTCGCCAACGTCGCCCAGGTGGCCCCGCTCCCTCGGGTCGGCTTTCGTGAGCGCGTGGGAAGGCTCGACGAATCTCGATTGCGCCTGATCGACGATGGCCTATCGTTGGTGCTCGGGTTGGCCTACGGTCGAGCCTGAGACGCCGTCGGCCTCGGACTGCAGCGATCGGAAGGCTCTCGCCCTCCCGATCTACCCAGGCTGGGTGGCGCTGGCCAGGACCAACTTCCGCTCGGCGATCTAAGTAAAAGCCCCGCGCCTTGCCGTCACGAGCTCGGCGCCGCCGCCGCTCTCGCTGCAGTCCAGCCCTTGAGCTCGGCCGCGAGCTCCGCCTGGCCACCCGCCGCCAGCCGATCTGCCGTGCTGCCCACCAGCGCCTGGACGTCGGTCCGCGCGATGAAAGAGTCGACGTGCTTGGGATCGAGGCTACCCCGCACCCAGCGCAGAACGTTGGCGGCTTCGACGAACGATTGTGTGGCGTCCTGGTCGCGACCGAGGCTCCGCTCTGCTTCGCCCTTGACGGCGTAGGCTCGATAGAGCGTCGGGCGGGTCTCGAGCTTCTTGGCGAGGGCGACCGCTCGTTGGGCGTGCTCGAGCGCGGCGGCGGCGTCGCCCATTGCCAGCCGGGCCTGGGCCAGACCCGCCTCGGCTTCGGCCTCGACCGGGCGCAACCGGGTTTCCTTGGCCTGCGCCAGCGCGCGCTCGAGCAGCTTCAACGCATCCGCCCGGTTGCCGCTCTTGGCGCTTCCGGGTCTTCCCTCGAGCTGGATCTGCGCAAGAGCGACGCGCGAGCGGATTGCGACTTCCCACTTCTGGCTATGAGTCGCTTGCTTCTCCGCCTCGCGGTAGTCCGCGGCAGCCCTGCCGAGGTCGCCGCGCAGGAACGCCAGCTCCCCCCGCGCCAGGAGTACCTCTGGCATCGGCGCATCGGCGTGTTCATGACGCGCGAGCCCGGCCGCCTCGGTCAGCTCCTTCTCCGCTTCCTCGAGGAGCCCGACCCGCACCAAGAGACCACCGATGATGGGCTTGAGCTCGGCGATGTCGTGCCCGGCATGAATCCGGGTGAAAAAGTCCATGCTCTTACTCATGGCGGCGAAGGCGTCCTGATAGCGGCCCTGGTCGCGATAGATCTCCCCGAGCAGGCGATGTGCGCTCGCCATCGCCATCTCATCCTCGCTCGGCTCGGAGAGCGACAAGCTCTCGAGCAGCGCCTCGATCGCCTCGGCGTAGAGGCCCTGCTCCTTGCGCGCCATGCTGATGTAAATGAGGTTCGCCGCCGCGTCACCAGCCTGGCGGGTGCGATCGATCAAACCACTTGCTTGCTCGAAGTAGACCAGCGCGTCGTCGTACTGGCCCTTCTGCCGATAGACGTCACCGATGCTGGT
>DATAFT010000484.1:0-31282 GCA_036257295.1 Thermoanaerobaculia bacterium | reverse complement strand
CCGCGCGGCCCGACGTGGAGGATGTCGGTGGCGTAGATCGGCAGCAGCGCGGTGGCTCCACCGAACAGCACGGCGAACATGTCGAGCGTCATGCAGCCGAGGACCACCGGCTGGTGGCGGACATAGCGCAGGCCCTCGGCGATGGCGGCGACGCCGATGCGTCCGCTGGGCGCGGCGGCGTTGAGCACCTTCACCCGCGCCATGGTGAACAGCGCGGCGACCATCAGGGCGGCGTGAATGGCGTAGGGGAGCACGATGCCGCCGTGCGCGACGGCGAACCCCATCAGCACCGGACCGCTCACGAACGCCCCCATCTGGATCGTGGAGTGGAGCGCCACCGCGATGGGGAACACTCTGCGCTCGACCAGCTGGGGCAGTAGCGCGGCGCGGGCCGGGGCTTCGAAGGCCGCGGCTGCGGCCACGATCATCACCGCACCGTAGAGGACGGCCAGGCTCGGCTGGCGATCGAAGCTCGCGATCGCGAGCAGCAGGGAGCACGCGATCGGCACCAGTTGGAACAGCATCACCAACCGCTTGCGATCGTAAGCGTCGGCGGCGGCGCCGCCGATGAGGTTGAGCACCAGCGCGGGAATGAACTGTGCGAGACCGATCATCCCGAGGTGGAACGCCGAGCCCGTGATCTCGTAGACCTGCCACGCCACCGCCGCGCGCAGCAGCGTGAGCGCCACACCGGAGAAGAAGCGGGAGGCGGCGAACGCCCGGAACGCCGGTTGTCGCAGCAGCACCGACGCGCCGCTCGAGGCGGCGGGGCGGGGCGCTTCGTCGTCGGATCGCTTCACCACGCGGGCGGATTGTAGGGCAGCGCCTCGCTCCGGGCGTGGTGCTTACCACGCCCTACGCGAGCATCTTCTCGGCGCCGCGGACGGCGCTTGCCATCTCGCGGATAGTGCGGCGCTATCATCCCCGCGTGACCTCGGAGCCCGAGGGTAAAGGTGCTCCGGCGCCCGAGATCCGCGCTGCTGCGACTCCCTCGAGCGTGCGCGAGTTGGCGCAGGAAGCGCTGCGGCTGGCGCGCGTCGATCTTCGCCAGGCCGAAGCGACCGCGACCGCGGCGTGTGACGCCGCCGCGACGCTCGACGATCCCACCACGACCGGCCTCTCCTTCCGCTGCCTCGCCAACGTTCGCTACCTCTCGGGTCGTCTCGAGGAAGCGATCGTGCTCTATCAGCGCGCGCTCGAAGCGTTTGCCAGCGGCAACGACGAGATCGAGGGCGCCAAGACCAGGAGCAGCGGGCTCCAGACGCTGATCCTGCTCGGACGTTACGACCATGCGCAGAGCTGGGCGGCCGCCGCGCGCGAGGTGTTCGTGCGCCACCGCGATCCACTGCTGGTGGCGCGGCTCGACTGCAACCTCGGCAACCTCCTGCATCGTCTGGACCGCCACCGGGAGGCGCTGGCGGCCTACGAGACCTCGCTGCGCTTCTTCCGCGCGCACGGCGGCGATCCGCAGGCGACCGCGGCGGCGCTGCTCAACTCGGCGGTGTGTCTGATCATCCTCGGCGACCTGCCCGAGGCGGAGGCGCGATTCATCGAGATGAGCGCCCACTGCCGCCGGAACGGAATGCCGTTGCCGGCGCTGCAGGCGGAGTACAACCTCGCCTATCTCCACTTCCA
The DNA here is from genome assembly GCA_036257295.1 of Thermoanaerobaculia bacterium. Classification (GTDB taxonomy): domain Bacteria; phylum Acidobacteriota; class Thermoanaerobaculia; order Multivoradales; family Multivoraceae; genus DATAFT01. The sequence goes on along the minus strand of DATAFT010000484.1, from coordinate 29,647 downwards.
CCGCGGCGAGTACACGCGCGCCATCGAGCACTACCGCGCCGCCGTCGAGCGCAGCCGCGAGCAGGGCGACATCTACCACGAGGCGCTCTGCCGCCTCGACCTGGCGGAGATCTATCTCGACGTGAATCTCACCGCCGAAGCGGCCGAGCTCGCCGAGCAGGCACGGGCCGCGTTCGCGGGGCTCAAGCTGCGCTACGAGGCGTCGAAGGCGACTGCCTTCGCCGCGATCGCCGCCGGACAGCGCGGAGAGTCCGACTCGGCCGCGGCGTTGTTCGCGGAGGCGCGGCGCGGATTCGACGCCGAAGGAAACCACGCCTGGTGCGCGATGGTCGACTTCTACCGAGCCATCGCGCTGCTCGAGGCGAGGCGACCGGAGGACGCTCGGCGCGAAGCCAACCGCGCGCGCGACTGGTTCCTCGACGCCGGCCAGACTCCGCGCGTCGTTCTCGCCGAGCTGCTGCTGGCGCGCACCGAGCTGGCGTTGGGCTCGTACGGCGACGCGAGCCGGCACGCGGTCGAAGCGCGCCGGCGGCTCGAGCAACTCGACTCGCCGCACCTGCTCTACCGCGCCTCGTTCGTCGACGGCCAGATCGCCGAGGCGAGCGGTGACCGCGCCACGGCTCTCGAGCGGTACCGCGATGCCTGCACCGTCCTCGGCGGTCTGCGCGCCCACCTCCACAGCGAAGAGCTGTTGATCGCGTTCGTCAAGGACAAGCAGGCGGTGTTCGAGAGCCTGATCTGGCTCACGCTGGAGACGATGGAGCCGGGCAGCGGAGCCGACGCGCTCGCCTGGGTCGAGAACGCGAAGTCGAGGGCGTTCGCCGACATGATCGCCCCGCGCTCGATCGGACCGCGGCGCGCGGGCCGCGCGCCGAGCGGGCTCAAAGCCGAGATGCGGCTGCTCCGCGAGGAGCTCAACTGGTGTTACAGCCAGCTCGATGCCGCCGACATCGCGGGCAACGGGCCGAGCGAGGGCGGCGGCGAGGCGCTGCTCGGCCGCGGGGTTGCGACCGGCACTGTGGACGACCTCCGGCGCCGCAGTCGGCAGCTCGAGGGGAAGCTGATCAAGGTCACCAACCGACTGCGCAGCCGGGACCTCGACTTCGATGCGCTCGAATCCACCGGCATCTCGGTCGAGGCGGTCATGGCCGCGCTGCCCGACGACACTCTGCTGCTCGAGTACTACGAAGCCCGCGGCATCGTGTTCGCCTTCGTGGTCGGCCGCGACCGGATCGAGGTGCGTCCCGTCAGCTCGTCCGAGCGCGTGCGCCGCCTGCTCGGCTTCCTCCAGTTCCAGCTCTCGAAGCTACAGCTCGGCGAGGCCTACGTCAGGACCTTCGATGAGGCGCTGCTGCTCGCGGTGCGGTCTCACCTGCGCGAGCTCGACGACGAGCTGATCGCGCCGCTGCGGTCACTGCTCGACGCGCGATCCCTGATCGTGGTGCCGCACGGGCCGCTCCACCGGGTTCCCTTCCAGGCGCTTTGGAACGGCGAGTCGTATCTGGTGGATCACTTCGCGCTGTCGTATGCGCCCAGCGCCAGCGTGTTCCGTCTCTGCTCGATGCGGCCGGCGCGGACCACTGCGGGCGCGCTGATCCTGGCGGTGCCCGACGACTACAACCCCGGCATCGCGGCTGAAGCCGGCGTGGTTGCGTCCGCGATGCCGGGGGCGCGCGTTCTACTCGGCGACCAGGCGACGCCGGACGCGCTGCGGCGGTGGGGCGGCGGAGCCGGATTGATCCACGTCGCGGCGCACGGGTTCTTCCGTCGTGACAACCCGATGTTCTCGGCGATCCAGCTGGGGGGCGCCTCCCGGCTGACCGTGCTCGACCTCTACGAACTCGACCTGGTCTCCGAGCTGGTGGTCCTGAGCGGTTGTGGGACCGGCCTCGGAGGGGTCGAGGGCGGGGACGAGCAGATCGGCCTGGTGCGAGGCCTCCTCTACGCCGGGGCCCAGACCGTGGTAGCGACGCTGTGGGACGCCCAGGACGAGAGCACCCGACGGTTCATGCAGGCCTTCTACCAGCGGCTCCAGGCACAGCCGGATCGAGCGGCCGCCCTGAGGGATGCCATGGTCGAGCTACGGGACGCCTACCCGCACCCCTACTACTGGGCCCCTTTCTTTCTGGCGGGCCGTCCGTCGGGCCGACCCCTGCTCGGTGACACGCCTTTAGCCCAAGGGTAACGAGTGCGTTAATCTAGCGCCTTCTCAGGATGGTGGAGCGTCCGGCGGAGGGTAGCTGCCGGCATGAGGGGACTCTGCCACCGGGGTTATGCTCTGATTTCGAGGGATTGCCATATGGAACCGCGCCCATTCGACCTCGACATGCTGTCGGTGACGCTCGCCTTCGACAGCGATGCGGCTCTGCCCAGGCGGGGCGTGCGCAAGATGGCGCACGACGGCCGCCATCTGCTGTTCGAGGCCGATGATCTCTGCGTCGACCTGCGCCTCGAGCCTGATCTCGACAGCGGAGCCGTCGCCGTGCACGGTCAGCTCGCGGACCGCCGCGACCCGCTCAAGGGTCTGGGCGGAAGCGCCGTGCTGTTGCTGGACGGCGAGCGGGTGGCCGGATGGATGTTCGGGAATCGCAACGGAGAGTTCGTGTTCGAGGTCCGTCCCGGAACGGGCCTCCGGTTGTGCCTGCCGATCACCGATCGAGGACGGATTGAAATCCCGCTCGATCCTCTGCTCGCCGCAAGACCTGTGATGGAGGGCGCGACGAGTCCCGAGAGTCTGTGAGTGCGGGATGATGGACCTGCCGACCTCTAGGGGTCGGAGCGAAAACTACGAATGCGAACACGAATCCGCCGCGCCTGGAGCCGCACTCTTCCCTTGGTCTTGGCGTTGGTGGCCTGGTCGGCCGCAGCCACCGTCGCTGCCAAGCCGCCGGTGGGCACGCAACAGGTTCTCATCATCCAGGTGTCGCCCGGGCAGATCAAGAAGATCGCCGCCCGCAACCAGCTGACCGTCCTTCAGACCGAGCGCGATCTTGGCGGCGATGACCTGGCGCTGGTCTCGCTCGACGCGGCGGGGACACCGGAGCAGACTGCAGCGGCACTCGTGGCGCGCGAAACGGTGATCGAGAAGGCGGAGCCGCTGCGCGAGTTCCGGGCGCCCGATGTTCTCGCGAGCGCACCGGTCGAACAGTCGCCGGGCGCGATTCTCGAAGCCGCCGCGCTAGAGGGCACCATCGATCTCGGCGTCGATCCGCACGGGGAAGCCAGGGAGCTGTGGATCGGGTTCGCCGACCAGCCGTCGTCGCAGATCATCCGTCTGGGCGAGGCCCATTCGCGCGCGAGTGGCAAGGACATCGTGATCGCGGTGATCGACTCCGCCATCGACACCGAACACCCGGTTCTGGCGAGCCAGCTGCTAGAAGGAAGGGACTTCCTCCAGGACCAGGGGAACGGCTCGCTGCGCACCAACGGCAACGGCAACGGCCAGGCGCTCGCCCTGCTCGATCAGTCGACCATGGCCATCCTCGATCAGCGGACGCGGGCGGTTCTGATGAACGCGGGTGGGATCGAAGCGTTCCAGGTGGATCCCTCGACCAGCGTGCTGGTGGAGGCGGGAGTGGGCTCCGAGCTCGCCGGCCAGATCGGTCCGGCCTTCGGGCACGGCACCATGGTCGCCGGCATCATCCACCTGGTGGCGCCCAGAGCGCGAATCCTGCCGCTGCGTGCTTTCGACGCGGACGGCAACGGCAACACGTTCGACGCGGTGCAGGCCATCCACTACGCGGCGCGTGAGGGAGCCACGGTCATCAATCTGAGCTTCACCCTCGACGACGACTCCGAGACACTCGCGAACGCGATCGCGTACGCGCTCTCTTGGGGCGCGATCTGCGTCGCCTCAGCCGGCAACGACGGCTCGAGCGTCGTGGTCTACCCAGCCGCGGCGCCGGGCGCGATCGGCGTGGCCGCCACCGATCTCGCCGACTTCGTGGCGCCGTTCTCCAACTATGGCGGTGACGTGGTCGAGCTCGCGGCGCCAGGAGTGTCGGTGATCACGACCTATCCGGGCGGCACCTGGGCGGCGGCTTCCGGCACGTCGTTCTCGACGCCGTGGGTCTCGGGGGCGATCGCGCTGCTGGCGCAGCGCGCGGCCCAAACCGGCGTGCCTCTCGACCTCGATCGAGCGCTCGCCGCGCTGTCGCACAGCGCCGAGGTCAACGGGTCGCTCGCTCTCGAAGTTGGCTACGGACGTCTCAACGTGATCCGTGCGCTCGAGAACCTGAGCCTGGAGCCCAGCGTCGCTGCCGGGAACGGGAATCAGTGAGATGGTGATGCCGGAGGTCCTTCCGGCGAAATCGATCGGCGCACCACCGCGCGTGCTGGTGGCGGACCCCGAGCGCGACAGCCGTGACAGCGCGGTCGTCGCGCTCGAGGCGCGCCGCCTCGAGGTATGGACGGTGGCAGGCATGGCCGAAGCCTGGAAGTTGGTCGAGCAGCGCGGCCTCCCGCACGCCGCCGTGGTCGAGCTCGGGAATCCGGCCTTCGACGGCGCCGGCTTCTGCGAGCGAGTGCGGCAGATCGCCGACGTGCCCATCGTCGCCATGAGTTTCGTGCACGACACCTCGTTGATCGTCCGCACGCTCGACCGCCACGCCGACGACTTCGTGCGCAAGCCGTTCATTCCGGCGGAGCTGGCGGCGCGGGTGGTCGCGTTGCTGCGCCGGGTGCCCGGCTTCTCCTACACCACCGGTGCGCTGGTGCACATCGACGAGCACCTGGCGGTCGACTTCGGCCGGCGCTCGCTCCTGGTCGGAGAGGAGCGTCGCCCGCTCACGCCGACCGAGACCAAGATCCTCTACCTGCTGGTGCGCGAGGTGGGCCGCACGGTCGAGTCGCGGTTCCTGCTCGCGCGTCTCTGGCCCACCGAAGAGGCCGGCGAGGAGACGCTACGCGCCCACGTCTACCGGCTGCGCTCCAAGCTCGAGCCGTCGGACGAGCGCTACCAGTACATCTCGACCGTGCGGGGCGTCGGCTATCGATTCGCCTTGCCGGGCGGGCCCATCTTGCTCGAACGGGACGACGCCGTTGCCGCGCCGGAGCCCGAAAGGTTCCGCGAGCCCTCTCGACCGCGCTGACATGGCGCCGCAGGACCAGAAGCCTCCGGATCAGCGCCGCGGCGATGGCACGGGCCCGGGAGCGCCTGCGGACCGCGCTCCGGAGGCGAGCCCTGCGCTCGATCGCACCGTACACATCTCGCGTCAGCCGGGCGCGCCTCCGGGCGTGACCGGACCGCCGCCCGGCGGTCCGTGGCAGGACCCGTGGGAAGGCCGGCGGCTCGGCAAGTACACGATCCTCGACCGCATCGGCGGCGGCGGCATGGGGGTCGTCTACCGCGGCCATGACGACACGCTCGATCGCGACGTCGCCATCAAGCTGCTGCCCCTCGAGCTCTCGACCGACTCGTCCTACCTCGATCGCTTCCTGGCCGAGGCGAAGTCGGCGGCCCGCCTCCAGCACGCCAACGCGGCCGCGATCTACGAAGTCGGTCAACAGGAGGGCCAGTACTACCTGGCGATGGAGCTCATCACCGGCGGCTCGGTGGAGGAGCGGTTGGCGCGCGGCGGCGTCCTCACTCCGCTGCAGGCCACCACCGCCGCCGCCGACGCCTGCCGCGGCCTCCAGGCCGCGCACACGGCCGGCATCGTGCATCGCGACATCAAGCCGGCCAACCTGCTCTTCACCGAAGAAGGCGTGGTCAAGGTCGTCGACTTCGGGCTCGCCAAGCAGACCTTCGAGGCGGGGCGAGGCATGACGCGCACCGGAGAGGTGCTCGGCACGCCGTATTACATGAGCCCCGAGCAGTGCAACGCCGAGCCGGCCGACCATCGCAGCGACATCTACTCGCTGGGGGCGGCCTACTACACCATGCTCACCGGCGCCGCGCCCTACCAGGACCGCGGCAGCGCGGTGCAGGTGATGTTCGCGCATTGCCACGCCGATCCGCCGAACCCGCGCAGCATCAACCCGGCGGTGCCCGAAACGTGCGCCGCGGTGGTGGCGCGCGCGATGGCCAAGAAACCCGAGCACCGGTATCAAAGCGCGCGCGAGATGCTGCAAGACCTCGACGCGATCGGCGGCATGCTGTCGGGCGCGGTGCGGCTCGGTCTACCCAGCCAGCTCGGGGAGGTGACGACGACCACGCCGCGGTCGCGCAGCGGCTCGGTCACAGCCGACGCCGGCGACGGCGATGGCGTGGGGCGGCTGGGCCGGCGACTGCGTCTGCTCGGGCTGGTGGCCGCCATCACCGCCGCGATCGTGGCCGCGGTGTTGTGGGTCGCGCGGGGACCGGGCGGGGCGGACCGCGAGGCCGCAGCACCGGTGGTGGCGGCGACCGGCCCTCCGGTGCGAGTCGGAATCCTGCACTCACTGACCGGCACCATGGCGGACGCCGAATCGCCGGTGGTCGACGCCACGCTGCTCGCGGTCGAAGAACTGAACGCCGCAGGAGGCGTCCTCGGCCGCCCGGTCGAGGCGATAGTCGTCGACGGCCGCTCCGACCCGGCCACCTTCGCTCGCGAGGCCGAGCGCCTGATCGACGACGAGCACGTGGTCACCGTGTTCGGCTGCTGGACGTCCTCGAGCCGCCGTACCGTCGTCCCGTTGTTCGAGGCGCGCGACAACCTGCTGATGTACCCGGTCCAGTACGAGGGGATCGAGCAGTCGCCGGCGGTGATCTACACCGGTGCGGCGCCGAACCAACAGATCCTCCCCGCGGTCGAGTGGGCCTACACCAGTCTCGGCAAGCGCCGCTTCTTCCTGGTCGGATCCGACTACGTTTTTCCGCATGCCGCCAACGCCATCGTCCGGGACACGCTCGCGGGACTGGCGGACGCCCAGGTGGTGGGCGAGACCTACATACCGTTCGGCTCGACGCGCGTCCAACCGGCGATCGAGCAGATCGTGGCGGCCAAGCCGGACATGATCTTGAACACCATCAACGGCTCGACCAACATCACGTTCTTTCACGAGCTGCGCGCGGCCGGTGTGAGAAGCGAGGACACCCCCACGCTGTCGTTCAGCGTCAGCGAGGAGCAGCTCCGCCGCCTCGATATCGACGAGATGGTGGGCGACTACGCCGCGTGGACCTACTTCCAGAGCATCGACACTCCCGAGAACCACGAGTTCCTACGTGCCTTTCGCCATCGCTACGGCCAGCAGCGCGTGCTGACCGACCCGATGGAGGCGGCTTACACCGGTGTCAAGCTGTGGGCCAAGGCGATCGAGGAGGCGAAGAGCACGACACCGCGCGACATCCGCAACGCCATGCGCAACCAGCGGCTGCGCTCGCCCGGGGGCGACGTGCGGGTCGACGCCGAGACCCAGCATCTGTGGAAGACGCCGCGCATCGGTCGCGTGCGACCCGATGGTCGCTTCGAGGTGGTGTGGACCGCTGCCGCACCCGAGGCGCCGGAGCCCTATCCGCCGTCGCGGACCGCTGCCGACTGGAAGGCGTTCCTGCACGACCTGCACCGCGGGTGGGGGGGACAGTGGACCGCGCCGGTGCCAGCGCGGTCCACTCCGGACGTCTGAATAGGAGCCCGGGAGCAGACGAGCTGCTCCCCTTCAGAAGCGAGAAGACTCGAGCTCGACGTCGGCTCGCTTCCACGCCCGCACGAAGCGGTCGTGCGCCTGCGCCGCTTCCTTGGCCTTGCCCTGCGCGTCGAAGCTCGCCGCCAGACCGTAGAGCGACCATCCATTCCACGGATAGACGTCGAGGTCGGCACGATAGACCGCCTCCGCTTCGGCCGGCTTGCCGGCGGCGAGGAGCACGGCGCCGAGGTTCTGGCGCGCCGGGACGTGCCAGGGCGGCGGCTCGTCGTAGACCAGCGCGTCCTCGGTCTCGATCGCCTTCTGCAGATGCTGGACCGCCGCCGCCGTGTCACCCTTGGCGGCGAGGATCTCGCCGTCGAGCACGTTCGAGGCGATCCGCATCAGGCTCGCCGTCGAGTTGAAGTTGTACATCAGCGCGTCGAGCGCGCCGCTGTCGACGGTCTGACGCAGCGCGTCGGCGTGCGCCTGCGCTTCGGCGGCCTTGCCGGTGCGCAGCGACGCCAAACCTTGCGCGTAGCGCCACACCGCGCGCGGATAGACGAGGTCGGCCGCGGGCTCGGGAACGGCGAGGATGTCGTTCCACTGGCCCCAACGCACCATCGCATAGAGCGGCGACAGCCAGAAGTGCTGCGCTCCCACCGCCATCGCCGGATGCCGCAGCATGTCCTTGGTGTAGTCGGCGAGCCCGCGCGCGGTCTCCGTCGCGATCGCGCTGCGTCCGTCGAGACTGGCCGATGCCCACAGCATGTGACGGTTGTGCGGCATGTACATCGCCGCGTAGAACTCCGGGGCGCCGTGCTCGGCTCGGTAGGCCTCGTCCGCCGCGATCGCGCGCTGGTTCGAACGCACCGCGTCGTCGTAGCGCCCGACGCGGATGTAGATGTGCGACGCCATGTGGATGAGATGGCCGGGAGCGCCGTCGGGCAGCTTCGCCAGCTCGTCGGCGGCGGGGACGCCGAGCTCGGGCCGCGTCTTCTCGACCGCGTGGATCAGGAAGTGGGTGGCGCCGACGTGATCGGGATCGCGCTTGAGCACGCGCGTCAGCGTGTCGATGAACTCCTGCGTGCCCTGCTTGGGCAGACCGTCCGGCGCCCAGTAGTCCCAGGGCATGGTGTCCATCACCGCCTCGGCGAACAGGGTGGCGGCGTCGTTGTCGTCCGGGAAACGCAGCGAGACGCGGCGCATCGCCGCGGCGTAGGCCTGATCGAACGGCGCGCGATCGGCGGCGGCGTCGGTGCCGTAGCGCTCGGCGAGCGCCTTGATCATGGCTTGCTCGCGCACGCTCGCCTTGGGCGCGAGCTCCAGCGCCTTGTCCATCGTCTGGCGGATCTCGGGCTGGGCCGCCGGATCGTAGGGGGCGTTGATGTTGGGTCCGAGCGAGTAGGCGACGCCCCAGTAGCACATCGCGCACTGGGGATCGAGCTCGGCGGCGTGGCGGAACGAGGCGGCGGCCTCGCCGTGGTTGAACCCGAACGCGAGCGTCAGTCCCTGGTCGAAGAAGCGTTGCGCTTCCTTCGACTTGGTGGTGATGTCGTGGTGGTGGAGGTCGAAGTCGTCCATCAGATGCGGGCCGTGGCTGTGACCCCCGTCGGCGAGGGCCGGCGCTCCGAGCCCGCCGAGGAGCAGGACCGAAAGGGCTAGCAAGCCGATCGTTCTGGCCATGTTCGTATCTCCTGGTTCGATCGAAGCGTCCAAGATCTGGTCGCCCCTGAATGGGGCTGGTCAGTGCTTAGGCGGTTCGGCCGCTAGGTTACTACCGCCTCACCAGCTCTTCCCGGCGGTTCTGCGCCCGTCCTTCCTCGGTGCCGGGGTCGGCCGCCGCTTCCTCGTCCTCGGTCTCGACGATCGGCCGGTGCACGAGACCGGTGTCCGGTCGAAGGCCGATGACTCGCAATAGGAGCTCGCTCCGCCGCGGTCGAGCCTCTCCCAGCAGGCGGATGAGCAGGAACGGCGCCAGCAGCGAGAGCAGCATGCGCGCGCCGACGCTGGCGGCGAACACCACGCGGCGGCTGTCGGTGGCGCCCAGCAGCAGGGCGCCGAGCAGACCGCCGGCGAGCTGCGCCGAGCCGTTGAAGACGTTCTGCGCCGCCACCATCGGCATGCGCGTGCGCCGGTAGCTCGACTCCAGGATCAGCGAGAAGAACGAGAGCTCGTAGCCCGCCCACGCCATGCCCGAGAGCATCTGGCCGACCAGCACCAGGACGATGCCGTGGCTCAGGATGAATGGAATCGGTATCAGCGCGGTGAGGAGCGCCGCGAGCGGGTACACCGCGCGCGGCCCGTGGCCGTCGACCACGCGCCCCCACGCCGGCAGAAAGATCGACTTGGCTGCCACCACCGCGAGCGTCGCCATCGTGTACTCGAAGTAGGTGAGGCGCAGCTCCTGCAGCATGAAGGGCACGAAGTAGGGCGAGGCGACGTTGGTTCCGAGCTGCACCGCCGCGCCGAACGCGAGCAGGCGCCAGGCCGCCGAGCCGCGATCGGTGCGCAGGAAGCGCGCGGTGCGCCGCGGCCCGGCGACGCCGCGGAAGGGCGGCTCCGGCGAGCGGGCGAGGAGCGCCGCCGACGAGGCGCGGGCGAGGGCGGCGAGCACGAGGATGACGCGGAACCCGGCGCCGCCGCCGGCCTGGATCAGCGCGGTGGGCTCGAGCCGCTGCAGCAACAGACCGGCCACCAACACCGCTCCGGCGGTCGAGATGTGAACGGCGCGGTTGCGCCGCGCGAAGTAGCGGCCGCGCAGGTCGGGCGGCACCAGGTCGCCGTACCACGAGCTCCACGCGGTGTTCGAGCCCTGGCTGCACATCTGGTAGAGGCAGGAGAGCGCGATCAGGCCCTGCGGCCGGAGCGTGCCGGCGGCGTCCGACCCAGCCATCACGAGCAGGACAGCCGACTGCAGCGCGGTGAGCACCACCACCACCGGCCGGCGCCGCGGCGCCCGGTAGAGGAGGCGCAGCGAGATCAGCGGGCCGATCGCCCCCAGCGCCAGCGGCAGCGTGACCACCAACGCCTGTTCGAGGGTCGAGGCGCCGAGCCGAAGCGCGTTGGCGAGGAAGTAGGTCTCGCCGAAGCCGATCATGATCGCCCAGCACACGCCCTCGACCACGCCGAGGCGCATGGAGCGGGCGAGGTCTGCGGGAGTGAGCAAGGGCGTCGAGCGGGCGTCGAGGTCCAGTTGCCCGTCGAACTTATCGAAGCATGGCCATCCTAGGAAGGGCCCTCTGCGCGCAGAAACGGCCGCCTGGACTCAACGAGCCCTACCAAGTCGGTCGCTCGTCGACAGCGTCAGCCGTCGCTAGCGACCCGATGCTGCGGGAGCGCTGTTCGAGTAGACCGCGCCGTTGAAGGCGCGCTCACCGAGCGTGGTTTCGATCGCGCCGCCGTCGCCGAGCCGGCCGGCGAGCGGGATGGCCTCGCCGTTGGGCCCCGCGACCTTGGCCGTGAACGACGCGCCGTCCCACTGGATGTCGCTCACGCGCGCGTCCATCAACTGGCCGTCGAAGATCACGAAGAAGACGCCGTCGCCTTGCTTCGGCAGGTACAGCGGCGCGGTGAACTCGGGCTTGCCGGCGTGGACGGCGTAGACCTCACCGGGATGGGAGCGCCCGAGCTGGTGCAGCATCTCGGTGCGGATCTGCTGCGGCTCCTTGGGGCGGATGCCGTCGTCGACGACGAAGTCGACGAAGCCGATCATCATCTCGTCGTAGGACTCGAGCCCGAACGGGACGTTGCGGGTCGGATCGGGATTGACCGGGTTGTCGGCGGAGTTGTCGTAGTGGGCGATGCACTCGACCCGGGTTCCGGCGGGCACCGTGAGCGGCTGCGCCAGCGCGTAGTTGGTCTGCCAGTTGAAGTCCCAGCGCGGGACGCTGAGCAGCACTTCCTGGCGTCCGTCGGGGTAGTAGGCGGTGAACTTGAAGTCGGCGCCGCGGTAGTGCATGTGGGGTATCAGCCCCATGATCTTGCCGCTCTGCCAGAACTTGTAGTTCGAGACCACTTGGTGGCTCTTGGCGCCGGCGGGGATCTCGAAGTCGTCGTTCTGCACCCAGATGTTGACCAGCTCCTTGTCCACCGCGCCGTCGACGAAGTGGATGCCGATGCGCGTGGTGTCCTTCTGATCGGTGTCGACGGGGTGGTAGTGCATATCGGCCAGGATGTTGGCGCCCTTCTCCAGCAGGCGTCCGGTTCCGGGCGGAAACACCATGGGATCGGTGCCGGCCGCCCAGGCGCCCAGCCAACCGCCCTGGAGGTCCGGCTCCCCGAAACCTTTGACCTGGAACGCGATGATGTGGTGAAGGACCTTGCGATTGCCCGGCCGGAACTCGACCGCCTGAATCCAGCGATCCTCGGGCAGCATGACGCGGCCGATCAGCTTGGGGAACACGTCGGACTTGCCGGCGGGGATCGGAACCTCTTCGAGCGTCACCACCAGATCGGGCTCGCCCAGGATCCACTCGTCGTCGGCGAAGGTCGGGGGCGCGGGACGGTCGGCGGGGTCCCCCTCGGGCGCGCCGCTCTGGACCCAGCGCAGCAACGTGTCGACCTCGGCCGAGGCGAGGCGCCGGTCGTTGGCGAAGTGGCCGAACGACGGATCGGCGTGCCAGGGCGGCATGGTCCCGTCCTGGACGTTCTTGGCGATCGACTTCGCCCAGGGGCGAACCTCGTCGTAGGTGAGCAGCGACATCGGCCCGATCTGGTTCGGCCGATGGCAGGAGACGCACTTCGAAGCCAGGATCGGTGCGACCTCCCGGTTGTAGGTGGGGCCGGCGTCAGCCGCGGTGGCGGCGAGCAGCGGAGCCCCTCCGAGGAGCGCGAAGACGGCGAGAGTCGAGAGCAGGGCTTGACGTTCGACCATGGCTACAGTTCCCCCGTCAGACGGCGGTTTCCATTAAATACGCGCCGACCATGACGCCTGTTTCACTGTTTTACAACTATCGGCCGCGCCGATGTCGTTGGCGCCGCGGACGGCGCCCAAAAGGAGCGTGGTGGTTACCACGCCTTTTGGGCCGATGTCGTTGGCGCCGCGGACGGCGCCCATCCTCCCATAGACTGGCAGCCCATAGGGGAGAAGGAGGCATCATGCGGCGCGCGTTACGAATCCCGACGCTGGCCCTGCTGTCGACTCTGGCGGCGCCGGTCTGGGCCGCCGATGCGGTCGACGTCTGGGACGAGGTCGAGCACCACTTCGCCCAGAATCAGGGCGTCAAGATCCATTACGTCACGCTCGGATCGGGCCCGACCGTCCTCTTCCTCCACGGCTTCCCCGACTTCTGGTACAGCTGGCGCGACCAGATGGCGGCGCTCTCGGGGGACTTCCGGACGGCGGCGATCGATCTGCGCGGCTATAACCAGAGCGACCAGCCCGCCGGCATCGAGAACTACCGCCTGCCTCTGATCCTCGACGACGTCGCCGCCGTGGTGCGCGACCTGGGCGGGAAGGTGACCCTGGTCGGACACGACTGGGGCGGCGCCATCGCCTGGCGCTTCGCGATGGCGCACCCGGAGAGCGTCGAGCGGCTGATCATCCTCAACCTCACGCACCCGCGCGGGTATGCGGCGGTGGTGGCGAACCCGACCGACGCCCAGCGCGCCAACACCGAGTACGCCCGCCGCTTCGCCTCCTCACAGCCCGACGGCTCGCCGGTGCCCGACCGCATCCTGGCGATGGGCGACCGCTTCGGGTCGGTGATCGGCGGTCGCTACCGCGAAGCGTTCGGCCGCTCGTCCTACGACGGCATGCTCAACTACTACCGGGCCAACTATGGCCAGGTGGGTGGCGCTGGCGTCGAGCTGCCGAATCTGCCGATGCCGGTGCTGCAGTTCCACGGCCTGAAGGACAGCGCGGTCGACAAGGACGGGCTGAAGAACACCTGGGACTGGATCGCGGCCGACTACACGCTGGTGACGGTTCCTTCGTCCGGCCACTGGGTGCAGTCGGAGGCCTCCGAGCTGGTGTCGTCGACCATGAAAGCGTGGCTGCTGGCGCGGGCGCATTGAGCACAGCGGTGCGCTCGCCGGTGCCGTGATGCGTTCGGGGGACCCGGCCGCGTTGGCGTCGGCCGGTCTTCTTCCGATGGCGGCGCATCCTTCGGATGACGACCGCGTCTTCCGCTTCCGAGTGAGCCCCGAGAGCCGCTGCTTCGACGGTCACTTCGCCGGACTGCCGATCCTTCCCGGAGTGGGACACCTGGCGATGGTCGCGAGCGCGTGCGCTCGCCGGTCGCGACGGGACCTTGCTCTCACCGCGGCGCGCGATCTCCGTTTCCAGCGACCGCTCGGTCCCGGCGACGAGGTGGAGGTCGTGCTCGACGACGGCGCGGAGCCGTGCTCGGTCCGATTCGAGGTCCGGTGCCGCGGCGAGGTCGCGAGCCGCGGCCTCCTGCTCTTCGAGCCGCCAACCGATGTCGGCCGTCCCTGAGCTCTGGCGCGACCTCCTGGCGTCGATGCCGCTCCGCGGCCCCGCGCTGCTTCTCACCGGCATCGTTCGCAGCGAGCCGGGATGGGTGGAGGCGACGGCGCGAGTTCCCTTGGGACACCCTCTGGTCGTGGCCGGCGCCGCGCCGTGCTTTCTCGGCCTCGAGCTCGGCGCGCAAGCCGCCGCCGCGATGGAGGCGTTGAGCCGCTCGCGCGAAGCGTCCGACCGCGAACCGGGCGTGGGTTACCTCGTCCGCGTTCGCGAGGCCTCGTTCCTGGCTCGGCATCTGCCCGTCGACACCACGCTTCGAGTCACCGCTCGCCTCGAGGGCGCCGCGCTCCCGCTCGCCATCCATCGCATCACCGTCGGCACCGCCGAGGTCGACCTGGTTTGTGCGCGGATCGCTACTCACCGCGGGTCGTCATGACGGTGGCCGACCCGCCGCTCCTCGAAGCGCGCCGTCTGCGCAAGAGCTACCGGCAGGGCAAGGTGGTGGTGGAGGCATTGTCGGGCGTCGATCTCGCGATCGGAGCCCGCGAGTTCGTCGTGATCGCCGGAATCTCGGGAAGCGGCAAGAGCACGCTGCTGCACCTGCTCGGGGGCCTCGATCAGCCCGACCAGGGAGAGGTCCTGTTCGCCGGAACCGATCTCGCCGCGCGCACCGAGTCCGAACGGACCGAGCTGCGCCGCCGCCAGATCGGCTTCGTGTTCCAGGCCTTCAATCTGGTGCCGGTGCTGTCGGCCTACGAGAACGTCGAATACGGGCTGTGGCTGGGTGGAGTGGCGAAGGACGAGCGGCGGCAGCGCGTCGTGGCCGCGCTCGAAGCGGTCGGTCTGGCGGAGCGGATGAGCCACCGCCCCGATCACCTCTCGGGCGGCGAGCGCCAGCGAGTGGCGCTGGCACGAGCCCTGGTGCAGGAGCCTCGGGTGATCCTGGCCGACGAGCCGACCGCGAGCCTCGACTCGCGCACGTCCGGTGAGATGCTCCACCTCCTCCTCGAGCTCAACGCGACGCGCGGCGCCACCTTCGTGTTCGCCACGCACGACTCGGCGCTGGTCGCTCACGCGCCGCGCGTCGTGCACCTGGTCGATGGTCGCATCGTCGACGATCTCGCCCGGCGGTAGACGATGCTCGCCTCCATCGCGCTGCGCAACCTCGCCCGCAACCGACGACGGACGTTGCTGTCCCTGTTGATCGTCGGCATGGGCGCTGCCAGCATGCTGCTGGTGATTGGCTTCGTGCGACAGTCCTTCGTCGGTCTCGGCGAGGCCATCATCGAAGGCGGCGTCGGTCACTTCGAGATCGCTCCGGTCCTCGGCGACGACGACGATGACGGCGAAGGCGCCATCGCCGGCGGTGGCGCCCCGCCTTCGTTGGTCGACTGGCAAGAGATCCGCTCCGCCGTCGAGAACCGACCGCACGTGCGCGCCGCCGGAGCGACCATCCAGTTCGCCGGCGTGGTCACCAACGGGGATCGGTCGGCGGCGTTCCTCGGCGTCGCGGTCGAGACCGAGCGCGAGCCGCTGATGGGGATGAAGGTCCGCGTCCGCCGCGGCAGCAACCTCGCTGCAACCCCTCCCGCCGAAGGCGACGACCGGGCCCTGCTCGGCGTCGGCCTCGCGCGCGCCCTCGCCGCCGAGCCGGGCGACGTCGTCACGCTCCTGGTCGCGACCGCCGACGGCTCGCTCAATGCGCTCGACGTCACGGTCGACGGCGTCTTCACCACCGGGTTCGAGGAGATGGACAATCGCATCCTCAAGACCCACCTGATGACGGCGCAGCGCGCGCTGAGCACCGACGCCGTCACCTCGCTCGTCGTGCGGCTCGACGACACCGCGTTCACCGCCGCGGCGGTGTCCGACCTCGAAGACGTCCGGCACCAGAGCTCCCAACCGCTGGACGTCAGGGACTGGAAGGCGAGGGCGCCGTTCTACGGCCAGGTGCGGGCGCTCTACACCGGCATCTTCGTTTTCCTGGGGATCGTCGTCGCCGCGCTGGTGGCGCTGTCGAGCGCGAACACGCTGTTGATGTCGGTGCTCGAGCGGATCCGCGAGCTCGGCACGCTGCTCGCAATCGGCACCAGCCGCTCTCAGTTGGCGCGGCTCCTGCTGTTCGAGGCGCTGTGGCTCGCCGCGCTGGGCGTGGTCGCTGGCAGCGCGGTGGGGATCGCGCTGGTCGTGATCATCAACCAGCTCGGAATCGAGATGCCGCCGCCGCCCGCCGCGGTCGACCCCATCGAGCTGTCGCTGATGGTGATTCCCACGGACCTGGCGTGGATCGCAGCGTTCATGACGCTGATCCTGGTGCTGGCCGCGGTGGCGCCGATGTGGAAGGTCTTTCGAGTACGGATCGTGGAAGCGCTCGGTCACGTCTAGCGTCGCCGATCGATGAGCGTCGCTCGAGCCATCAAGACCATCCTGATCGCGCCGGCGCTCGTGCTCGCGACCGGCGTGCTGCCGGCCGGCGAGGCCGAGGATCTCCTCCGCCGCAGCGACGCCGGTGTGCTGGCGCCGCCGGCCTTTCGTGCCCGTCTCGCGGTCGAGGGTCAGCCGGCGAAAGGACCGCACGAGATCGAGGTCTGGCGTTCCGGAGACTCGATGCTGGTGCGCTTCCTCGACGCCAAGGAGCGCGGCAAGTTCGTGGTCCAGCACGAAGGGGAGCAGTGGCTGATCGCGCCGGGGGCCAGGAAGCCGGTGCGCTTGAAGACGTCCTACCGGCTCTACGGCGGCGTGACGCTGGAGCAGATCTTCAGTGTTCCGCTGGAGCGCGCGTACACGATCGAGAGCGCGCGACGAGAGAGCGATGCCGGCGGCGGTCTGGCCGTCTTCGAGTTGCGCGCGCGCTCACCCGCGACGCTCTTTCCGAGCGCGCGGTACATCGTGCGCGAGGCGGCGAAGCGCCCGGTCAGCGCGCTCTACCGGTTGCGCAGCGGCCGCGAAGCGATCGCGATCGAGTTCTTCGATTGGACCGAGCGCGGCCCCGCCTACGCGCGACGGGTGACGCTGCGCGACCTGTTGAGGAAGGGCGCCGCGAGCGAGGTCACCGTCCTCGAGCTCGAGGAAGAGAAGGTTCCCGCGGCCCTGTTCGACCTCGAAAATGCGACCGCCCGCGGAGCGCTACCTCCATAGTCGCCGAAAGCAGAACCACTGGTGAGGTGAACGGCGGATCGCCCACTCGATGTCCGCCGCGAGCCGCTCGACGGCGGACGCGAGGTCACGATCGCGATCGGCGGTGCGGTCGACGTGGATGACCGGGCGCGCCACCGATCGCAGCCGGAATCGTCCCTCGCGGAAGTTGAAGACCGGGACGATCGGAACCTCGGCCGCGCGGGCGAGCGCGGCCGGACCGATCGGGAATTGCATCGGACGGCCGAAGACCTCGACCTGGTGCGACTGCCCGCCGGTCCGGGGCCGGTCCCCCTGCAGCGCTACGATGTCTCCAGCGCGCAGCGCCTTCACCAGCTCCAAGCCCAGCGTCGGGTCGTCGTCGGCGAAGTGGGTCGTGTAGCCGGCGCCGGAGCGCGACACCAGCTCGCTCACGAACTCTTGAGCGCGTGGATCGAGCTCCTTCTCGCGCACGACGTGGATCCGTCGCTTGGCGTCGGAAGCTCCGAACCGCACCGCGTTCTCCCACGGCCCGATGTGCGCGGTGACGACCACCGCGCCGCGGCCGCCGTCGAAGGCGTTGCGCCAGTTCTCCTCGCCTTCGATCGCGGCGTGGAACCGCTCGGGTGTCGCCAGGTAGCGATAGCGCTCCGCCAGACACCAGCCGAACGAGTCCATGGTGCGCAGCGCGCGCCGCCACCGCGCCGGCAGGCTGGCGGGACCGAGGACCGCCTCGAGGTTCGCAGCGATCGCGCCGCGGATGCGACGGAGAGCGATCCAGAACACGGCGGTGAAGAACGGGACGGTGACCCGGTCCGTCCACTCGGGAAGCCGGCCGAAGCCCCAGTAGGGAAATCGGTACCAGAAGACGCCGGCGACATGGAACCGGCCGAGCAGACGGTACGAAGCGCCCAGTGCCGGTGCTTGTGGCGGCGCTGCTGGCGGAGGCGCTGCGCCGTTGGCAGTCACCATCAGGCCGAGGTGCCGGCGTCAACCAGGATCGATTGACCCGTGATCGCGGCGGCGCGCTCCGACAACAGGAAGGTCACCGCCTGCGCGACGTCCGCGGCGGAGATGCCGTTGGGAAGACACTCGTGGGATCGCAGCGCGCGCACGACGTCCGCGGGTAGCGTCGCCGTCATGTCGGTCGCCACGAAGCCGGGCAGGACGGCATTCACCCGAACGCCGCGAGGACCGACCTCCCGTGCCAGCGCGCGGGTGAGGCCGAGCAGCGCTGCCTTGGAAGCCGCGTACGCGGTCTGCCCGGCGACACCTTCGACCGCGGCGAGCGACGAGACATTGACGATGGCGCCGCGCCGGCGTCGGATCATGCCCGGGAGCACGGCGCGACAGCAGCGGAAGGCGCCGCCGGTGTTGACGTCGAGCAGTTCCTCCCAGTCGCGATCGGGCGTCATGGCGAGAATCGACTCGCGGCGGATGCCCCCGTTGTTGACGAGCCCGTCGAGAGGTCCGACCGACTTCTCGATCTCGCGCACCAGTCGGCCGGGCGCGTCGTGATCGAGCAGGTCGAGCGCGAAGGCGCGGGCTCGCCCCGCGGCCGCCGACTCCACCGCCTTCGCCGCGCTCTCGTCGCTGCGGAAGGTGAACGCGACGGTAGCGCCCTCGCCGACCAGCGCCTCGACCACCGCGCGCCCGATGCCGCGGCTGCCGCCGGTCACGAGCACGGTGCCCGTCATGACGGACGCTCGAATCGCGAGCGCACCACCGCCGCGCCGATGCGGAGACTGTCGGTCAGCGGGCGGTAGTGGCTGGTCGCTCTGCCGTCGGCGCAACCGAGTCGGACTGGTGTGGTGGCGACTCGCATTCCCAGTCGCACGGCGCGCACCACCACCGCGCTCTCGGCCTCGAAGCGCTGCCCGGCAAAGCCGGTGCGTTCGATCAGCTCGCGCGCGTAGAAGCGAAATCCGGTCTGGACGTCGGTGACCGGCTGGCCCGCCGCCCACGAGATCGCGCGCGACGACAAGCGATTGCTGCATCGACGCAGCGTGCTCATCTGATCGAACAGATGATCCCGGGTGCCCAGCACCAGATCGGCGTGGCCCGCGGCCTCGAGCAGTCGGGGAATCTCCTCGGGCAGGTGCTGGCCGTCGGCGTCGAGCGTGACCACGCCGGTGAAGCCGTTCGAGAACAGGATGTCGAACGCGGTGCGCAGTGCCGCTCCCTTGCCGAGGTTGTTCGGCAGCACGTGAACCTCGGCTCCGGTCGCGCGCGCGGCGCTCGCGGTCCCGTCGCGCGACCCGTCGTCGACCACCAGCACGTCGCGGATGACCGCCATGGTGCGCTCGACCACCGACCCCACGAAGGGAGCCGCCTCGTACGCCGGAATCGCGACCGCGAGCCGCATCACAGTCTCTCCAGCAGCAGCCACGAGGCCGCGCCGCCGGAGGCGAGACTGGTCACCAGCGTGAGCTCGGCCGCTGGCAGTGGGCCGCCCGAGTGTGGCGTCAGATCGAGCTCCGGATCCGGCTCCAACTCTTCGCCGGCGGCGAAGTGGTCGCCAGTGGCCGCGAGCAGCGCTGCGGCCAGGAATCCGCCGCCGTACTCGCCGACGATTCCTTTCGGCGCCAGGATCGGTGGCGGGCTGGTCTCCCTCCAGACCTGGCGCAGCGTGCGCGCTTCGAGCCGGTCGCCGCCGATCGATCCCGATGCTCCCGAGACGATGCGGCCGATCCGCGTCGGCTCGACCGCGGCGCGCGAGAGCATGCGCGCGAGTCCGCGACCGAGGCCCTGGTGGCCGCTGCCCCAACCGACGCGGGGAGCGCTGGCATCGAACGCGCCGCCGAACCCTCGGATGCGGGCGCGCATCGTCGCTCCTCGTTCGCGCGCGCGATCCTCCGGCTCGAGCACCAGGACCACGGCGCCCTCGGCGGCGACGAAGCCCGCGCGCCGGCGATCGAACGGTCGCGCCACCTCACGGCCGGAGCTCTCCGGTCGCGCCAGCGCGCCGAACCGATCGAGCAGCGCGTGGAGCAGCGGCGGCATGTCCTGGATGCTGCCGACCAGAGCGCGATCGGCGCGGCCGGCGGCGACCTCGGCCATGCCGCGACCGATCGCGGTGAGGGCTCCTGCTTCGCCCTGGACGATGGTGAGGTTCGGTCCCTTTGCCTGCACGGCGATCGCGATCTGCGCGGCCGGCGCGTTGGCCACGCTCTCGGTGAAGAGAAATGGCGACGCCGACTCGGGACCCTGCTCGAACACGGTCCGCAGCAGTCCCTCGGTGGCCTCCACCGCGGGAAACGCCATCGACATCACGACTGCGGTGGCGGTGCCGTCCTGCGCCGGCGGCGACCCCGCGTCCTCGAGCGCCATGCGCGCCGCCGCCACGCCGAGCTTCGACGGAGGGCTCATGCGGCGACCCGCGGCCGGCGTCACCCACGACGACAGATCGAGGCCGTCGGTGAGCACCGCGACCCGCGCCGACTCCGGCAGGTGGTAGCCGGCACTGCGATCCACTTCCGTTCTGGGCAGGACGCCCGCCCGCAGCGCATCCGACAGCGGTCGTATGCCCGAGCACAGACCGACCACGGCGCCGATGCCGGTGACGACGACGGCGGCGGTGGCCGGGCTCATGGTCCTTCGGTCTCCCGTAGGACGACCGCGGCGTTGGCGCCGCCGAATCCCAGGCTCACCGACAGCACCGTGCGCAGCTCCGGCATCGGGAGCGGCGCGTCGTGCACCAACCGGACCGACAGCGCGGGATCGACGCCGTCGCCACCGGACGTGGGATGAACCTGTTTCTCGAGCAGACCGATCACCGCCGAGACCGCTTCGATGGCGCCGGCGGTGCCGAGCAGGTGTCCGAGCATGCCCTTGGTCGCTTCGACCGGAATGGCGCTGGCGCGGTCTCCGAACACGCGCGCGAACGCGGCGGACTCGGCGGCGTCGTTCAGTGGAGTCCCGGTGGCATGCGCGTTGATGAGGTCGACGTCTCCGGGACCGATGCCCGAGTCCTCGAGCGATCGCTCGATCGCCTGCGCCGCCCCCAGCCCGCCGGCATGCGGTGCGGTCATGTGACTGGCGTCGCACGACGAGCCAGCGCCCAGGAGCTCCGCCAGCGCTCGTCCCGCTCTCGAGCGCAGATGGTCGAGAGACTCGAGCACCAGAGTGGCGCCACCCTCGCCCAGCGACATTCCGGACCGATCGGCGCGGAACGGCCGGCAGGGCCCGTCCGCCACCGCTCGCAGCGCGTTGAATCCGGAGTAGGTGGTGAGACAGAGCACGTCGGCGCCGCCGGCGAGCGCGACGTCGACCTCGCCGCTGCGCACCGCGCGCAGCGCCTGCTCGATGGCGAGCCCTCCGGAGCAGCAAGCGGACGACACGGTCTCGACCGGCCCTTCGATGCCGAGATGCCTCGCCACCGCTTCCGCCGGAGCGCCGAGCGAGTGCGAGACGAGAAGCGAGCGCGGCGGCCGACTGTCCGGTCGCCGCACGATCGCTTCGAGGTACCTCTCGGTTTCGTAGAGGCCGCCGGTGGTGCTGCCGAAGAAGACGCCTACGCGAGCGCCGTCGAGGGGAAGCGCGAGCTCCGCGTCGGCGACCGCTTCCATCGCGGCGAAGATCGCGAACCGGTCGGCAATGGAGAGGTCACGGGTCGACAGGTCATCGCCGCCCGCTGTGGGACCGGATGGAACCTGCCCCGCCACGTGGGTCCGTTGGCGGGCGTGATCGAGGCGATCGAAGGGGCCGATCAAGGTGCGGCCGGAGCAGAGGGCTCGCCGCAGCGGCGCCACCCCCCAACCGGCGGCGCTGACAGCCCCGAGCCCTGTGACCATGACGCGACGGTGGGTGGCGCCGGCCGATCCCCGGTTGGGGCGGGGGCTACCTGCCATCCTGTCGGCTACCGTTCGACGCCTCCATGCGGCGGGCGACGAAGCCGCCCAGGGTGTTGACCGAGGTGAAGACGGCGCGGTCCATCTCGTGCGGTTGAATCTCGAGCCCGTAGTGCCGTTCGAGCGCCAGCACCAACTCGAGCGCGTCCACCGAGTCCAGGCCCAGGCCTTCTCCGAACAGAGGCATGTCGTCGCCGATCCGGTCGGGCGTGTAGCCCTCCAGATTGAGGCTCTCGATGATGAGGCTCTTGAGCTCCTGGCGAATGGCCGCTTCCGTCATGACTCTTCAGTCTATGACCGACCGGGGGTGGGCTGGCCCATCCCCGGTTGGGGCGGGGGGGGCTGCTCGACCGGCAGGGGCGGCACCAGAACCGGAAAGCGCCGCTGGATCCCGACCAGGGCAAAGAAGAGAGCGATGCGCAATCGCGTCTTGAGCGAGGGCCGCCAGTTGCCGCCGAGGATCGAGAGCATTGCCTGGTACAGCCCGAAGCGCGCCTGTGGATTGAGGAAGAGATCGCGAAAGGGGGCGTCGTAGAACCCGACCGCGAAGCGCCTGAAGTGGCGATAGCGCCGCACCAGCTTGCGCTCGTAGGCGGTGAAGCGGGCACGGCTCATATCGCCCCGCCGCAGTCCCTCGCTCAGCACGCCGGCGGCCTCGAGGCCCGACTGCATAGCGAGCAGGACGCCGGTCGAGAAGATGGGATCGAGAAACGCGCCGGCGTCGCCGACCAGCAGGTAGCGGTCGCCCGCATGGTGATCGTGGAGGTAGGAATAGTCGGCGTCGTAGCGCGCCGGGGACACGGGGCGCGCCAAGGCGACCAGGCGGGCGGCCGCCGGCGCGCCGGCGAGGAAGTGATCGAGAGTCTCCTCGGCGGAATGTCTGCCCGTCGCGTTGTACGCGGAGTGGACGCTGCGCGGCACCACCACGCCGACGCTGGTCACGGTCTCCGAGATCGGGATGAACCAGATCCACCCGCGATCGCTGCGGGTCACCATGCGGATGTCGCCTGCACGACGGCCGCCGGCGCGCGGGATGCCTTCGAACTGGCGGTGCACGGAGATGTTCTGCAGCACCTCGTCCTGCCGGCGCTGGCCGAACTGCTTGGCGAGGAACCCGGCGCGGCCCGACGCGTCGATCACGGCGCCGACTCTCAGCTCGGCCGCGTCACCGTCGTCGCCGGTGTGAGCGAGCGTCACGCCATCGACGTCGAAGGTCGCCCGCTCGGCGCGGCGGCCCTGCAGCACGCGCGCCCCGCAGGAAGCGGCGTGCTCGAGCAGGAGCTGGTCGAACCGCGCCCGGGGCACCTGATAGGTGCGCGGCGACGGCACCTCCCAGGCCTGGGTAAAGTCGGCGTAGAACTCCTTGCTGCCGTCCGGTGGAACGAAGCTGGCGCCCCACTTCTCGACGAAGCCGGCGCGCGCCACCATCTGGTCGGCGCCGATCTCGACCAGGACCTCGTTGATCCACGGTAGCTGCGACTCGCCGATGTGGAAGCGCGGGAAGCGCTCGCGCTCGAGCACGACCACGCTGTGGCCACGACGCGCGAGAGCGCTGGCGGCGGTCGATCCCCCGGGACCGCCGCCGACGACGGCTACTTCATGGTCCCAGGCTCGATGCATCGTCTCGATGGCGGGTCGACCGTGGATACTATAGGCGCGGTGTCGAATTCGCACGGAGGGAGCGCGCGAGCCGACGAGCGAAGCGACTGCATCGTCGACGCGTTCAGGAGACTGGTCGAGCGCCGCGCCAGCGACGTCGCGGTCGTCTCACCGGTCCGGCGCGCCACTTTCGGCGAGATCGACGCGCTGTCACGGGCCGCGGCCGCGCGACTTCGGGCGGCGCCGATCGAGGCCACGAGCCTGGTTGGTCTAGCGGCGCCCAACGGCCCTGCGTTCCTGGCCGGATTCCTCGCGATCCGACGCGCCGGCCACGCTGCCCTCCTGCTCGACCACGCCGCTCCGCGCGACGACCAGCAACGCGTCGTCGACGTGCTCGGAGCGTCCTGCGTGCTGGACTGCGATCACGGTTGGCCGTCGTCGGTCGGCGACTTGCGCGTGTCCGCGCTCGACCGAGTCTCGATCGCGCGATCGATGGGCGACCTGGCGGTGGTGAAGCTCACCTCGGGGTCCACCGGCGTGCCGCGCGGCGTCGCGATGGACGCCGAGACTCAGCTCGCCGACGCCGTCGCGTTCGCGTCGAGCATGAGGCTGGTCGCAGGCGATCGCTTCCTGACCACGATCCCGTTGTCCCACGCCTACGGGTTCACGATCCTCGCGCTGTCGGCGCTCGTGCGCGGCTCGACGCTGGTGCTGCCGGGCGACTGGGGCCCGTTCCCACCGCTTCATGCCGGTGAAGAGCTCGGGGCCACCGTTTTCCCGACGGTGCCAGCTTACGTTCAGGGGCTGCTCAAGATGTCGCGCCCGCCAGCTCTCCCGAGTCGGCTCCGGCTCGTCGTGTCGGCCGGTGCCACGCTGCCCAGCCCGGTGGCGTCACGCTTCCGCCGCACCTACCGGCAGGACGTGCACGTGCTCTACGGAGCGAGCGAGTGCGGCGGCATCTGCTACGACCGCGAGGGAGGGGCGGCGGAGCGCGGCACCGTGGGAGCGCCGCTCGACGGAGTCCGCCTCTCGATCGAGCCGCGATCCGAGGATCGCGACGGCGAAGGTATCGTCGTCGTCGAGTCGCCGGCGGTGGGAAGCACCTACCTTCCCGAGCCCGATCCACGACTCGAGCAGGGCCGGTTCGAGACCAGCGACACGGGCGTGCTCGCGGGCGGCGAGCTCGCGCTGCGGCGGCGCGTGGATCGGGTCATCAACGTGCGCGGTCGCAAGGTCGATCCATCCGAGGTCGAAGGTGTTCTGGCAGGTCTCGGCGGCGTGGACGAGGTGGTGGTGATCGGGGTCGCGACTCCCGGTCGGGACGAGGAGATCGTGCGCGCGGTGGTGGCTTGTTCCACCGGACGGCTCGCTCACGAGGACGTGCTGGCGTGGTGCCGGACGCGTCTCGCCGAGCACAAGGTCCCGCGCAGCATCGTCATCGTCGACGCGATCCCCCGCACCTCGAGAGGGAAGGTCGATCGCGCCGCGCTGCTCGACGCAGATCTGCCCTACCTCGCCGATCCGGCTGGCCGTGGCTAGCAGTCCGTGGCGAAAGGCAATGTGGCCCCGGCCTGCTAGCCATCATTCTGGGCGATCCCGATCCGGCGGACCGGATCGGTCGCCGAGCGAACCTCTAGCCAGTCGATCCGCCCGTCGGCCGCCGGTCCCGACCTTCGTCGCGGTGAGCGCGGGCATACACGGCGTGTCGCTCGCAGCGCTGCTCGCGAGCCCCCGATCGTGGGGCATCGCCGTCTCCGCGATCATCGCCAACCACCTGGCTATCGCCGCGGCGGGAATGCTCCCGCGCTGCGGCTGGCTCGGGCCCAACCTCACCCGACTGCCGCCGTCGCTCGCACGCGGCGAGGTGGTTGCGCTCACGTTCGACGACGGGCCCGACCCCGAGGTGACGCCGGTGGTGCTCGATCTGCTCGAGCGGTCGGGCGCGAGGGCCACCTTCTTCTGCATCGGCCGGCGGGCAGAGGAGCATTCCGACCTGGTGCGAGCGATTCGCGATCGCGGGCACGGCGTCGAGAACCACACCTACAGTCATCCCAACAGCTTCGCGCTGCGGGGGCCGCGGGCGATGTCGTCACAGATCCTGCGGGCGCAGGACGCGATTGAGAACTCGGGCGGTGGATCGCCGGCGCTCTTCCGCGCTCCCGCCGGGATCCAGAATCCGTGGTTGGGAACGGTGCTCGCCGGCACCGGTCACGCGCTGGTGTCGTGGACGCGCCGCGGCTTCGACACCGTCACGCGCGACGGCGCGCTGGTGGCGGCGCGGCTCGCCCGCGATCTCGAAGCCGGAGACATCCTCCTCCTGCACGACGGCTCGTCGGCTCGCGACGGCGCCGGCCGGCCGGTCGTCCTCGATGCGCTCGAGCGCGTCATCGAGCGGCTGGCTCGAGCCGGCCTCCGGTCTGAAGCGTTGCATCGAGTGCTGGCGCCCGCGCCGTCCTCGGCGAACGGCCCTCTTGGGAACTGAAGCGGAAGAGTCGCTAGGCGGCGGCGAGCGCTTCGGCGAGCACGTCGCGCATCTCGGCGATGCGCCGCTCGGACTCGCGGTGCGCCCGCAGGAAGGACTCGGGGTTGGCGAGCACGTTGCCCATGCCGATGCGCATGCCCTTGCGCAGCGCGCTCATGGTCACCTTGCCGGTGGCGAGCGCCGCCATCAGACCCATCCACGACTTCATCCGGCCCTTGTGCTGGTAGCGCACGTCGAGCGCGTGCTGCCACAAACCCGCGTACTCGCGGTAGAACTCGTCGAGGGGGAGCTTGGTGGGGCAGCACGGTGTGGGCGATGTCGTAGAGCTCCCAGTCCTCCAGACCGAGCAGAAGTTGCACTTGAACGGGCAGCCGCGCGCGGTCTCGAGCAGCGGCAGGGGCCTGCGGAAGTTGATGTAGTACTCGGGGGCGTACTCGCGAATGAGCTGGCGCGCGGGCATCGGCAGCTCGTCATTTCGAGCCCGATGATGCCGCCGATCGGCGGCTCGAGGAACGAAACCTTCACGTGGCGCGCATCCTATCGTTGCGCCGCGTCACACCGGGAGGATGGCCGCCGCCGCGGTCCACAGGCCGGCGACCAGGAGGAGGACGCCGGCAGCATAGGCCCACATCTCGCCGCGCGGCGCAGCCTTTTCGAGCAGCACGAAGATCGAGATCGCCGCGATCCACGCCAGGTTCATGACACCCCCGACGAAGAGCAGACCCATCAGGAACCAGCAGCAACCGATGCAGTAGAGGCCGTGCTCGAGCCCCATGCGCAGCGCGCCGAGGTAGCCGCGTCGCCAGTGATGCATGACGAAGTCGATGGGGGAGCGGCAGTGCGTGAGGCACACCCGTTTGAGCGGAGTGAGCTGGTAGACGCCGGCGCCGATCAGAACGGCCGCCCCGAGGTAGGGAGTGCTGGCGACCATCTTCGGCGAGAGCAGCGCAGCGCGCTCGAGCGCCCACTGCTGGAGCGTGGCGGCGAGACTGAATACGGTCCACGCCAGCAGGTAGCCGGCGGCGAAGACGCCGGTCGGCGCGATCGACTCGCCACGCTCGCGGCCGGCGCGCCCCACGCGCGCGTGAATGAGCAGCAGCGGCGCCGCCGACGGCAGCATCATCGCGACCATCATCACCACCCACATCGTGAACATCATGGTGAAGTCGCCGGCGGTCCACCCTTCGAGGCTGGGCGCCATCATCTCCTCCATGCCCGCCATCGACACCAGGTAGGCCCACCCCAGCCCGGCGATGACGATCACGCCGGCGATCACCACGACCCGATCGCGCTTGAGTATCGTTTCGAAGGCGGAGCCCACCGCGGAAAAGTAGCAGACGCGTTCGACGATCGTTGGTACCTCGCGGTGTAGGCTCGGCCGCCGCGCCGGTGCCACGGCGCTTTGTTCGAACGAATCGACGCTGGGAGACGACCAATGCGCGCTCTGGTAGTCAACGAGCTCACGGGTCCCGCCGGCATCTCCGTCACCGATATGGCGCCGCCGGAGGCGGCTGCGGGCGACGTGCTGATCGACGTCGTCGCGGCGGGAGTGTCCTTCCCCGATCTCCTCATCAGCCAGGGTCTGTATCAACGCCGCAGCGAGCCGCCCTACGTTCCCGGAGTCGAGGTCGCCGGCCGCGTGCGGCAAGCGCCCGCCGGCTCCGCGTTCAAGCCGGGCGATCGCGTCTACGCTGGGGCGTCCGCCGGCTTCGCCGAGGTGGCGCGCGCGCCCGAGCGCATGACCTTCTCGCTGCCCGACGAGCTCTCTTTCGAGCAGGGCGCCGCCGTCCTCGTCAACTACCAGACCGCCGTGTTCGCCCTGAGCATGCGCGCGGGGTTTCGCTCCGGCGAGAGCCTCTTCGCGCTGGGGGCGTCGGGCGGCGTCGGCACGGCCGCGATCCAGGTGGCGAAGGGACTGGGGGCGAGCCGAGCCATTGGTCTGGTGTCCACAGCCGACAAGGTAGAACCCGCTCGCCAGGCCGGGGCCGATGACGTCTTCCTGGTCGAGCCCGGCTGGCGCGAGCGCGTGGTGGCCGCCACCGGCGGGCGCGGCGCCGACGTGGTCTACGACCCGGTGGGCGGCGACCGCTTCGACGACGCGGTCCGTTGTCTCGCGCCGGGCGGCCGTCTACTCGTCATCGGATTCGCCGGCGGCGGCATTCCCACCGTGAAGGTCAATCGCCTGCTGTTGCGCAACGTGAGCGTCGTCGGCGCGGCGTGGGGCGAATGGGTGGCGCGGGACCCCAACCTGCCGGTCGGGGTCGGCAGGGAGATCGACCGCTTGATCCGGGCCGGCGTCATCCGGCCCGTGATCGGCGACGTGCTGCCGCTCGAGCGCGGCGCCGAGGCCTTCCGCCTGCTCGCCGAGCGCAAGGCAGTGGGCAAGGTGATCCTGCGGGTGGCGTGACCGGGCCAGCGCGATTCTTGCAACCTGGCCCTGGCCCGCACGTCTTAACCGTCATGACGACTCCAACGAGTGAGGGTCGCCGGGTAGCGATCGCCGTGTTCGTCGCCCTGGCGCTGGGCGCCGGAGCGGCCGCGATGGCCGCCGACCCGGTCCGCCGGGAACGCCACGAGACCTGGGACGAGCACTGGGAGCACTTCGGCGAGCGGATGGGTCGGGACTGGGGCGCCTTCGGCGAGCGGATGGGCGAGGACTGGGGCGGCTTCGGCCAGCGCATGGGTGAGCACTGGGGCGAGTTCGGCGAGCGGATGGGCGAGGACTGGGGCGCGTTCGGCGAGCGGATGGGCGAGCACTGGGGCGAGTTCGGCCAGCGCATGGGCGACCGCTGGGGCGAGTTCGGCGAGCGGACCGGTCGTCGCTGGGGACACGCCGGCCGGCATTTCGGCGACCGGTTCCACGACGTGAACGACGAAGTGCCCGAGGTGGTGGAGCTCACCATCGAGAGCGTGATGGACGCGCTCGAGACCCTGCTCGACTCGTTCGACCACCACTAGCCCGACCGCGCCGGCGACCTCGACGCCGTGAGCTAGGCTTGGTGGAGTGAAATACCTCCACACCATGGTCCGCGTCCGCGACCTCGACGCCTCGCTCGACTTCTACTGCGGCAAGCTCGGGATGCGCGAGGTGCGGCGCATCGAGAACGACAAGGGCCGCTTCACTCTCATCTTCCTCGCCGCGCCGGCCGACCTCGACCTGGTGTCGAAGAGCCGAGCTCCGATGCTCGAGCTCACCTACAACTGGGACGACGAGGAGTATCGCGGCGGGCGGAATTTCGGACACCTCGCGTTCGAGGTCGACGACATCTACGACACCTGCACGCGACTGCGCGACGGCGGCGTGACCATCAACCGTCCGCCGCGCGACGGCCGTATGGCGTTCGTCCGCTCGCCGGACGGCATCTCGGTCGAGCTGCTCCAGTCAGGTGACGCGATGGCGTCGCGCGAGCCGTGGGCGTCGATGCCCAACACCGGCGAGTGGTGAGCTGCGAGTCTTACTCGATGCGCCAGCGAGAAGCCCCGAAAGCCCTGGCCCGCCGCGGGCACCTTGGCATCCTCCGCCAACCCCTCGCGCGGGAAGAGTCCGAGCCACGTGCCGCGCGTCTCGAAGAACGCCACACCTTCGGTGTCCGGCCGCATCGGTAGGCCGAGGCCGTCGCGATAGAAGCGGAT